>JAHCBA010000037.1 GCA_019634625.1 Verrucomicrobiia bacterium | reverse complement strand
GGGCGGAGGAGTCGCTTGTTGATTCGGGGCTGCGGGGTCCGCGATGCTGCGGGGCTTTATGGCGCGGCGACCGTATCCGTTTCACTGGATTGAACCGAAGTGGCAGGGGCATTGGGAACGGGAGGAGACCTTCCGGGCGTGGAATCCCGGGGAGACCATTCCGCGCGGGCATCCGTTTGGGAGGAGGCATGGGCTGGAGGGGGAGGCCGTGACGGCCAGGGAACTGCCGCCCAAGTGTTATATCCTCGACATGTTCCCCTATCCGTCAGGGGCGGGGCTGCATGTGGGGCATCCGGAGGGCTATACGGCGACGGACATTCTGGCGCGGTACCGGCGGGCCCGGGGGGAGCATGTGCTGCACCCGATGGGTTGGGATGCATTCGGGCTGCCGGCGGAGCAGTACGCCATCCGGACCGGGCAGCATCCGCGGATCACCACGGAGGCGAACATCACCACATTTCGGAGGCAGATCCGGAGCCTGGGCTTCAGCTACGACTGGTCGCGCGAAGTGGACACCACCCGGCCGGAGTATTTTCGGTGGACGCAATGGATTTTCCTGCAGTTGTACGGAGCGTGGTTCAATCCCGTGACGGAACGGGCTGAACCGATCGGGACCCTGCCGGACCCGCCGGATGGTTTTGGGACGGGGGAACTGGAGGCGCGACGTCGGGCGTGGCGGGATGCGCACCGGCTGGCGTACGTGAGCGAGGCGCCGGTTTGGTGGTGCGAGGCACTGGGAACGGTGCTGGCGAACGAGGAGGTGGTGGACGGTCGGAGCGAGGTCGGAAAGTTCCCGGTCGAGCGCCGGCCCATGCGGCAGTGGATGCTGCGCATCACGGCTTTTGCGGAGCGATTGTTGCGGGATCTCGACACCATCGACTGGAGCGATTCGCTGAAGGCGATGCAGCGGAATTGGATCGGGCGGAGTGAGGGGGCCGAGGTGCGTTTTGAGGTGGAACCGGCGGGGGAAGGCGGGGGAACGGAGGACGATGCGGGTTGCCTGACGGTCTTCACCACCCGGCCGGACACGTTGTTTGGGGCGACCTACATGGTGCTGGCGCCGGAGCACGCCTTTCTGGACCGCTGGCAGGAGTCGGGGCGGATGCCGGCGGCGTGGCCGGAGGGCACGCCGGAGTCATGGCGGGGCGGGGCGGCCACCCCCATGGAGGCGGTGCGGGAATACCAGAAGCGTTGCGCCCGGAAATCCGACCTCGAACGGACAGAACTGGCGCGGGAGAAGACCGGGGTGTTCACCGGAGTGTTCGCCCGCAATCCGGTGACCGGCGGGTCCATTCCGATCTGGATCGCGGACTACGTCCTGGCCACCTACGGCACCGGGGCGATCATGGCTGTTCCCGCGCATGATCTGCGCGATTTGGAGTTTGCGGACGCCTTCGGGCTGCCGGTGGTCCAGGTCGTCGCCCCGCCGGAAGGCGTGGACTGGAGGGGGTTTGTGGAGGATGGCACGGGGGTGAACTCAAGTCATGCCGAGTTCACGCTGGACGGTGTTCCGACCGCCGAAGCCAAGCGTCGCATCTCCGACTGGCTGGAGGCCCGGGGACTTGGTTGGCGCAGGGTGCAGTACAAGTTGCGCGACTGGCTGTTCAGCCGGCAGCGGTATTGGGGCGAACCGTTCCCGATCGTCTGGCGGCGTGACGGGCAGGGGAATGAATGGCATGAGGCGCTGCCGGCATCGAGCCTGCCGGTGCTTCCGCCCGCCCTCGACGACTACAAACCGACGCCGGATGGCCGCCCACCGCTGGCCCGGGCGGAGGACTGGGTGTCGATGCCGGACGGGGCACGACGCGAAGTCAACACCATGCCGCAGTGGGCGGGGAGTTGCTGGTATTACCTGCGGTACCTGGACGCCCGGCGTGCGGATGCCTTTGTGGGGTCCGAGGCGGAGCGGTACTGGATGGGGACGGACGGCGCTGGATCCGGAATGGCGACACCCGGGGTGGACCTGTACGTGGGCGGGACGGAACACGCGGTGCTGCACCTGCTCTACGCGCGGTTCTGGCACAAGGTTCTCTTCGATCTGGGCCACGTTTCGACGCACGAGCCGTTCCATCGGCTGGTCAACCAGGGACTGATCCTCGGCGAGGACGGCCAGAAGATGTCCAAGAGTCTCGGGAACGTCGTGAACCCGGACGACATCCTGAAGGAGTACGGCGCCGACGCCTTCCGGTTGTATGAGATGTTTCTCGGGCCGTTGCAGGACACCAAGCCGTGGAGCACCCAGGGCGTCGAGGGGGTGTACCGGTTTCTGGGGCGCGTCTGGCGCGTGTTCATCGAGGAGAGCGAAGACGATACCGACGAGGCGGCGATGGATGGGGCCGGGCGGCTGCATTCCGCGGTAAGGGACGAGGAACCGACACCGGAGCAATGGCGGGCGCTGCATGCGTGCATTAGGAAAGTCACCGAGGATCTCGATGGGTTGAGGTTCAACACTGCCATTTCGGCGATGATGGTTTTCGTCAACGAGGCCACCGGGTGGGCGGTCCGTCCGGTCCAGGTGCTGCGGCCGTTCCTTCAGCTTCTCGCACCGTTCGCGCCGCATCTGTCGGAGGAGCTCTGGGAGCGGGTGCACCGGCAGTGGGTCGGTGAGGTTCCGAGCCTTTCGTACGCGCCGTGGCCCGCCTACGACGCGGCCCGTCTGGTGGAGGACATCATCGAGATTCCGGTGCAGGTGAACGGGAAACTGAGGGACGTAATCCGGGTGGCGGCGACGGCTTCGGGGGAGGAATTGGAGGCGGCGGCCAGGGAGGCGGAAAAGGTCCGGCCGTTCATCGAGGGAAGGACCCTTCGCAAAGTCATCGTGGTGCCGCGCAAGATGGTGAATCTGGTGGTGGGGTGAACGGTTTGGAAGTGCGATTCGGTGCGTCCAGATCGGGCTTTTCAACGGCTGGGAATTCCTCAACGTTCGCCGGTCATGTTCACCTCGATTTCAAGTCTTCGAAGTGTGTCGGGCGGGCTTTTGCCTTTGCTGGGGGCCGCGGCGTTTCTTAGCGTGGCCGGGATGTCTGATGCTGCGGAACTGAAGGACGGGCTGTACGCCCAGATGGACACCTCCAAGGGCCGGATCGTAATCCGGCTCGAGTACGAGAAGGCCCCACTGACGGTGGCGAGCTTTGTCGGGCTGGCGGAGGGGACCAAGAACTACTCGACGGACGGATCGGCGCCCAAGCCGCAGGACGGCAAGCCGTTCTACGACGGGCTGACCTTTCATCGGGTGATCGGCCAGTTCATGATCCAAGGCGGGGATCCGACCGGCACCGGAAGGGGCGGACCGGGGTATCGGTTCCGGGACGAAATCCACCCTGAGCTTAAGCACGACCGGCCGGGGGTCCTGTCGATGGCCAACGCGGGACCGGCGACCAACGGAAGCCAGTTCTTCATCACCCATGTTCCGACGCCACACCTGGACGGGAAGCATGCGGTGTTTGGCCTGGTGGTCGAGGGTCAGGATGTCGTCAATGCCATCCGGCAGGGCGATAAGATGACCAAGGTGACCATCGTGCGGGTGGGCGAGAAGGCCAAGGCGTTCAAGTCGGACCAGGCAGCCTTCGAAGCGCTCAGCGGCGGGCGGTGACGGAGCCGATCGGAATCGATCGAACTATCCTTCCCTGGAGCGGGTGTCGGCAGTGGCCGGCGCCCGCTCTTCGCATTTTCACCGGGCGGGATCCGTGGCCAAGGTCCAGAAACCAAGCCGTATCCATGCAGTAAGGAGGAAAGCGATGGCGCCGCAGGTTTTCGGGCGAGACGAGGAGTGAGCGAGGCGCGTATCGGAACCGGGATACGTAGAACGAACGACGAAGCTCTTGCCCGAAAAGATCCAGCCAGAGCGCCCGATCTTATTGCATGGCTGCGGCTAAGGCGTTGTGCGGTCCGGGGACGTCGCCTGGGGTACCCCGGTCGGGGGATCGTTGCGAAACTTGAAGACCGTTTCGCCGGGGCGGGCGAGGCCGAACTTCTCGCGAGCGAGGCGTTCGACAAAGGCCGGATCATGGCGCACGGCGTGGATGCGCGATTCGATTTCCCGGATGGTGGCCCGCTTGCCGTGGATCTGTTCCTGGAGTTCCAGCACGTCCCGCTTGCGGACGGCCTTCTGGTGAATGAGCGGAATCCAAGTGACGACGCCAACGCCCAGAATGAGGACCGAGAGCAGGAGCGCAAGGAACCGAGGCACCGGGAATTATTTATAGGTCCGCTGCCAGGATGCCAGCCTTCCGTTGGCATCAAACATGAGGCGCAGCACCCGGTCGGGGGTGCCGGGATCCACGACCACATACGAAGGGCCGATGGATCCGTAGGGGCCGTACGGGTGCCAGGCGCCCCCGTAGGTTGTCGCGGTGCGCATCCCGCGCGAGGTGACCCAGTCCGCGACCGTGGCGCCATCGGACAACTGAGCCGAACGGTCCGGAGGTCCGAACTCGCGGATGGCGTCATCGTAGGTGTAGGTGCCCACCCGTCCGTTCCAGTCGATACGCCGGGTGGCGCAAGCGGACACGGTGAGGACGAGGAGGACGGGGAGTACGATCGACAGGAAGCCAGATCGCCAACACTTCATGGACGCGGAGCATGAGGCGGTGGGTGCGGAGACGGAAGGCGGAAGACGGGAAGCATATCCCTCAGTTGTCGGTAAGGAGGTAGTCAGTCGGAGGGACGGCCGAGTCCACGTCACCGGCCCGCGCCTTACCCCACCGCATCGACGCGGAGATCCCGCAGCACGGTCAGCCCCGGGATCGGGGCGCCTCGAATGATCCGCGCGCCGCTCTTGCGTCGCTTGCCGAACTTGTCCCGATGCCGTTCCCACATCTGGTCCACAAACTCCTTCGATCCCAGGAACACCCCGTCGGTCATGTGCCGGATCCGTAGCCGTAGGATCTGGCCAAGCGGCAGTTCGCCGCCCCGCGCCAGTTCCGCCCGGATGGCCTCCGGATCCAGCACCCGCTTGTCGCTCCGTCCCGACGTCCCGCCAATTACATAAAGCGCCAGGCGATATTCTGCTGACGCCGCGCTCCAGTCGGAGGTCCCCAGAAAGCCCATGATTCCGCGGCGGATGACCTTGTCGCCGGTGAGGGCGGCGGCGTAGCCGCAGAAGCGGTAATCCTTGGGATCGTTGACCAGCCCGGCGCGGACGGGGTTGAGGTCGATGTAGGCGGCGATGGCGCGGAGGGTGCTGGGACAGTCCTCCACCAGGACGCTGCGGAAGCGTTCGCCCCAGAGGTAGCCGGTGCGGTCGTGACGGCGGTTGTACCAGCGGGAGAAACGTTGTTTGAACTCCTGAAGGAAGATGGAGAGGTCGGCGATGCGGGAGAGGACGGCCTGGCGGATGTCGTCGGGGATGGGTTGGCCCTTGTTGACTGCGTCGCGGGCGAGGGTGGGGAGGGTGGCCTTGGGCCCGTAGAAGTCCTCGAGTTTGGCGAGGATGACGTCGTCCGGGATGGAGTCCTCGAGGGGTTTGGGTGGGACGCGGATGAGGAGATGGAAGTGGTTGGACATCATGCAGAAGGTGATGATGTCGATGTCGCAGAACCGGGCGAGGTGGTGGAGGATGTTGAGGAGCTTGAGCTTGGCGGAGTCGTCGAGGAGGGGAAGGCGGCCGGCGACGCGGGACATGCAGTGATACGTCGCCGGGAGGGAGGGGTCGGCCGTGATGCGTGGGGTTCTCATGTGGGAGTGGCAGTGTGTGTGGGTTGATGCTTCGTGCCTTGGGGAAGAGTGGTTGGTGATAGCAGGATGTCAATTTAAAAGGCCTGGCTTAATGAAAGTGAGATGTAATGTTTATATAGCCTGGCTTTATAAGCTGTATGGCTGAGTGAGGGCCAAGGTCGCTCCGTCTTGGCTGGTCCCGAAAACAACCGTTCGCTGGAGGAGGGAGGGCTTCGCAGGGCGTTTACGGACACAGAGCTTGAACGGACAGGGAGATCATGGAATGGAACCGCCAGCACCTCATGAAGCGAGAGTCCATGAATGAACGACGGCAGGCGGTTGACCGGATGGAGGCATGGGCATGAAGGCAGAGGCAGAGAATCGCCGTTGGAGGGGGGGCGTCGCGAATTGCACGGCTGTCGGAACCTGTGGCTGCCGGCTCGCGCTTGCGGGACCATGGTGGCGACGGTGGACGATCATGGGGTTGGCGGTTTGGGGCCTTCTGGAAGGAAGGATTGCGGCCCATGGGGTTGTTTGGGAGCGACAGGCGGTGCTGCCTGGCACGATGGAACTGACGCAGGAGGGGGACATCGCCTCACACCTGGTCGAGGGTGTGGACCGATTCCTCCTGGAGGAACTCTCTGCGTCGGAGGCGTTGCGGGGGCGGCATTGGCCTCGGGGTCCGGGTTCCTCCGAGGCCTTCGCCGAAGCGGTCACCACCAACCGGGCGCGTTTGGCGCGGTTGATTGGGGTCCGCGATCCGAGGGTGCCGTTCGAGGCGCCGGAATGGGTGGCGACGCTGACACGACCTGCGCGGGTGGCGGAGGGCCCGGGGTACGCCGTATGGACGGTGCGCTGGCCGTCGGTGGACGGGGTTGATGGCGAGGGATTGCTGCTGGCACCGCTGGGAGGTGTGGCAAGGGCGCAGGTGGTGGTGGTGCCGGATGCCACCCAGACGCCGGAGGAGTTGGCGGGTATTGTGCCGGGAGTCCGGGTGGAACGGCAGACGGCGCGGCGCCTGGCGGAGCACGGTTGCCGGGTGCTGGTACCGACTGTGGTCGATCGAGGCATGGGGCCGCACGCCGGACGCGCACGGATGACGGCTCGGGAGTTTCTGCATCGACCGGCCTTCGAACTGGGCCGGCACCTGATCGGGTACGAGGTGCAGAAGATCCTCGCGGCGGTGGATTGGATGGCGAGGGAGACGGAGGGCAACGGCCGGGTTGGGGTGGTGGGCTGGGGCGATGGGGGGATGCTGGCCCTGTACGCGGCAGCGGTCGACACCCGGATCCATGCGGCGCTGGTGAGCGGCTATTTCGGCGACCGGCGCGAGGTGTGGCGGCAGCCGATTGACCGCAGCGTGTTCGGATTACTGGAGCGCT
The DNA here is from genome assembly GCA_019634625.1 of Verrucomicrobiia bacterium. Taxonomy (NCBI): domain Bacteria; kingdom Pseudomonadati; phylum Verrucomicrobiota; class Verrucomicrobiia; species Verrucomicrobiia bacterium. The sequence goes on along the minus strand of JAHCBA010000037.1, from coordinate 58,708 downwards.
TCGGGGACGCGGAACTGGCCGTCCTGATCCATCCGCGCCGTTTGTGGGTGGATCCGGCCCGAGCCCCCGAGGCGCAGTATTCCGGGCAGGGTGGCGGGGCACCGGCGGAGGTGACGACGCCGGGCCTGGAGGAAGTGATTCGCGAGGTGCGACGGGCGCAACGACTGTCCGGGAGCGAGGGTTCGGAGGCTTCCGTCCGCATGGTGGACGTGGGCGATCCGGACGCCGCCGGGGTCACGGAGGGGGCGTTGCGTTCGTATCTGCTGGACCTGGTGCCAGGGATGGACTGGGAAGCGCCCCATGCGGCGCCGAGGGTGATCGCTCCCCTGCCGGATGCGGCGATGCGGCAGGTGCGACAGATGCGGCAGATCGAGGGGCACACGCAACGGTTGCTGGTGGAGAGTCCGTATGTGCGGGCGGAGTTCATGAAGGGACTGGACACGACCTCGATGGAGGGGTTCCGGCGAACCGTGGGCGGGTACCGGGAGTATTTCGCGACCGAGGTGATCGGGAGGTTCGACCGGCGGCTGGAACCGTTCCGGGCACGGACGCGGAAAGTGTACGAGAAGGAGGCGTGGACGGGATACGAGGTGGTGCTGGACGTATTTCCGGACGTGATCGCGTATGGACTGTTGCTGTTGCCGAACGATCTTCGGGCGGGGGAGCGACGGCCGGTGGTGGTTTGTCAGCACGGGTTGGAGGGCCGGCCGCAGGACACCATCGGGGAGGCTGGGTTCGAGTACTACGCGGCCTTCTCGGCCCGGTTGGCGGAACGGGGCTTCATCACTTTCGCCCCGCAGAATCTGTACATCTTCGGTGACCGGTTCCGGACGTTGCAGCGAAAGGCGTATCCGCTGGGGAAGACGCTGTTTTCCATCATGGTGCCCCAGCATCAGCAGATCACCGAGTGGCTGAAGACGCAGCCCTATGTCGATCCGGAACGGATCGCATTTTACGGGCTGAGCTACGGGGGGAAGTCGGCGATGCGGATTCCGCCCCTGGTGGGCAATTACTGTCTTTCGATCTGCTCAGCCGATTTCAACGAGTGGGTGTGGAAGAACGCATCCACACGGAGTCCGTACAGCTACGTGTGGACGGGCGAGTACGAGATCTTCGAGTTCGACCTTGGGAGCACGTTCAATTACGCGGAGATGGCGGCGCTGATCGCCCCGCGTCCGTTCATGGTCGAACGGGGTCACTTCGACGGCGTGGCTCCGGACGAGACGGTGGCGTACGAGTTTGCGAAGGTGCGGCACCTGTACGCGGCGCGGCTGGGGCTGCCGCCGGGCCACTGCGAGATCGAATGGTTCGTGGGACCCCACCGAATCCACGGCGTGGGGACCTATGAGTTTCTGCACCGGCACCTGGACTGGCCGAGGCGGTAGGCGGCAAGGGTACGCGGCTAGAGGGCGGCGCGGAGGACCTTGGCGAGGCGCTGGGCGGCGCGGGCGCACTCGCGACGGAACCGGAGGAGCCGGGGAACCGCGCCTGGATGGAGCAGGAGGTGCCCGATCAAGCGCCCGAGGCAGACCGTGTGGCGGGGGGTCATGAGGGCGTTGAAGTCGAGGGGCAGATCGGCGTCCGCGGGGTCGAGAATCACGCGCACCGTGGCCACGGGGAGGAGATGTTCACGACACACGTCCGCGATGATGCCCGACTCCATTTCGACAGCGTCGGCACCGGTGGCCTCGCGGAGGTTCCGCTTTTCGGCGGTGGTGACGGCGACGCGGCTGGCGCAGTGGAAGGTCCCGGGGACAGCCCCGGCCTCCGGAAGACGGCTTGTCAGTTCGGGATCGCGTTCCGTGCTGAAGAGGACTGTCCCGGCGGGGAGGTCGGGGTTGAGGCCGCCCGCGTAGCCCGCCGTCACGACGCGGCGCGGGAGGTGGGTCACGAGGTGGCGCCGGAGGCGGAGGGCGGCATTGGCGGCGCCCATGCCAGTGACCAGCACGCGGGTGTCGGCGGGTGCGACGGCGCGGAACGGGGCCGCCTCTTCGCGGACGGCAAAGCAGACCAGGGTGGATGGGCCGGGCGGGTTCAATCCGCGAAGGCGCGGGGGATGAGAGCGTCGCGCGATCGGGCCTCGGCGGCGGCGGCGTCCATGCCGGGGCCATGATGTCCGTTGCCGGAGACGGTGGCCGCGCGGAGCCTGCGATAGGTGGCCAGGGCGAGGAGCGGCCAGGTATTCCGGTAGATGTCGTACTTCAGGTAGAACACGCGGGGAAAGCCGGTCCCCGTGATTTCGTTTTCAGTCCAGGAACCGTCGGGGTTCTGGGACTGGACGAGGTATTCGATGCCACGCTGGAGGCTGGGGCGGCCGGGGTCGCCGAGGGTACAAAGACCCATGACCGCCCAGGCGGTCTGGGAGGCGGTGCTGGGCCCCTGGCCCTTGAAGACTGGATCGTCGTAGGTATTGCAGCGCTCGCCCCAACCGCCATCGGCATGCTGGACACTCTCGAGCCAGGCGCCGGCGCGCTGGAGCCATGGCTCGTCCATGGGATAACGGAGGGCGTGAAGGCCCCGCAGGACCTGCCAGGTGCCGTAGATGTAATTGACGCCCCAGCGGCCAAAGAAGGAGCCGTCGGGCTCCTGGGACTGGCGGATGAAGTCGAGGGCGCGCTGGACCTGGGGATGATCGAGTCCGACGCCCTCCAGTCCCATGACCTCGAGGATGCGTGCCGTGATGTCCACGCATTCCGGATCGAGCATGGCGTTGTGATCGGCGAAGGGGACCTTTTCGAGGATGCTCTTGGTGCAGTCCTTGTCGAAGGCAGCCCAGCCGCCGTCGCGGCATTGGAACGTCAGCATCCACTCGTAGCCACGCCGGAAGCAGGCATCGCGGCGGGCGCGGTCCGAGGTGGGAATGAGGCGGAGGGCGAGGAGGACCATGGCGGTGTCGTCCACGTCCGGGTTCCACTTGTTATTGTATTCGAAGACCCAGCCTGAGGGTTCCACAGGGGCAGGGTTCTTGTGGTACCAGTCGCCGCGAAAGCGGATTTCGCGATCCATGAGCCAGTGGGCGGCCTTTTCGAGGGCCGGGTGGTTTTCGGGGACGCCGGATTCACGGAGGCAGATGCAGGCGATGGCGGTGTCCCAGACGGGGGAGAAGCAGGGTTCGATGCGGACGGAATCGGGTTCCTCATGTTGGAGGCGCTTGAGTTCGCGCCAGGCTCGAACGACCTGGGGATGGTCGGCGGGATAGCCCAGGGCCTTGAGGGCGATGAGGGCGTTGAGCATGGCTGGGAAGATGGCGGCGAGGCCGTCGCTACCCTCGAACCGTTCCAGCATCCAGGCCTCGCAGCGGCGGAGGGCCTGCCGTCGGAAGGGGTGCAGGCCCTGGCGCTGAACCCATTCCGCGAGCTTATGCAGGCGGTCCAGCCAGAGGAACATGTTCCGCAGGCTGAAGTCGAAGTAGCGGGGGCGGAGGGCCTGGTCGAGTTCCCACTTCCCGTTGGGGTACAGTTCGTCGAGGTTGACCGTCACCGGGCGGGTGGGTCGGAAGTGGTTGATGATTGCCAGGGGCACGAGCATGCCGCGCGACCAGTTGCTCATGTCCCAGAAGTTCACGTGGAACCATTTTCCGATGAGCAGGATTTCGCAGGGGATCGAGGGGACATGGCGCCATTCGACCAGGCCGAGCAGGGCGAGGTAGAGCTTCGAGAACGTGTTCATCCGGGGGACGCCCCCGAGGCGCAGCGCAACCTCGCGGGCCCGGAGCATGCGCGGATCGGTGATCGGCACGCCTGCCAGTTTGAGAGCCAGGTAGGCCTTGATGGTGGCGTTGACTTCGGCCGGGCCGCCTTCGTAGATGTTCCATCCCCCGTCGGGCAGTTGCTTGCCGAGCAGGTGGCGGATGGCCTTGCGTTCCCACTCCGGATCCACGCTGCGATCCCAGTGATGGTAGGCCACCATGTCGGACACCAGGGTGGAATCGACCATGAGTTCGCCGACCCAGAAGCCTTCCGGGCCCTGGATCCCAAGGAGATAATCCTGGGAACGGGCCAGCGCGGACTCGAGCGATCTGGGTTCGGCGACCTGGGGCTGCGTGCGGGAAGCGGGACGAGCCTGACGGCGGTCCTGCGCCAACGGAAGGTCGGACATCGCCGGGGTAAAATGGGTGGCGTGACGAATTGATGTAAAGCGTTTCCTCGGGTGCCTGACGCGGGATCAGGAGCCGTTTTCGAGGAAGTCGATGGCCTTCTCGTAGCTCTTCCGTTCGAGGTAGTGGCGCAACTGCGGATGGGTCTCGGGAGGGAGCGCCGCGGTGAGTTGATCGAGACGCTGGAGGAGGGGAAGGAGGCTGGGTTTGGGCGATTCCGTCCGGGCGCGGGATGCGGTGTCACGCAATTCTCGAAGGGCATCAAGGAGTGTCTGTTGATTGTCGGTCACGGACCGGTTGTGGGGCACGGGGCAAGGAATTGGAAGCGCCGGTTGGAGCTGGGTTGGAGGGCAAGAGGAGAGGTGCCTATCCCCTTGGTAGGACGACCGGAATGCCGGTCAGGTTCCCGTCGCCAGTCCAGCCCGACTCCGGTCATCAAGAAAGATGCCGGGTCCATTATTTGACAAAGTCAAGTAACGCACTGCTGGGTTTCATTGTGGGATTGAGGCAACAATAAAATGACCGGCTGATTAAACTGATGGGCAATGACTAAGAGTCTGGCTCAATGAAGAGTCTGGTTTGTTGACTTGTTGACTCCGCAGTGGGCGGGACCCTGGGATGGGGATGGGGTGGGGGGGCGGGTGGCCCGGGGTGGCCCGGGTGGGTGGCTCAGAACACGAAGACGAACTCGTTGGCGTTGAGGAGGGCCCGGCAGAAGAGGGGGAGTCCGTGGGACTCAATGAGGCGGAGGGAGGCTGAGAGTTCCTCGGGGTCGGGCGGGCGCTGGAAGGCGAGGGCGAAGGCGCGGTGGACCTGGGCTTCGGCATCGTCTCCGAGTTCGCGCTGGAGCCGGTCGGCGAAGAATCCGGCGGTCTGGAGGGCGAACCCGCTGTTGAGGAGGTTGAGGGCCTGGAGCGGGGTGATGCTGCGGCTGCGTTTGGGGGCGATCTGGCCGCCGTCGGGGCAGTCGAAGGCGCCGAACACCCCATCGGGCCGCTGGCGCACCACGGTGGCGTACACCATGCGGCGGAAGTCGTCGGGACCGAAGGTCTGTTTGGGCACGTACACGCGGACGTAGTTGTCGTTGGGTTCGAAGGGGGACCAGCCGGGTCCGCCCATCCGCAGGTCGAGCCGGCCGGCGACGCTGAGGAAGGCGTCCCGGAGGGGTTCAGCATCGAGACGGCGCGAGGGGAACTTCCAGAGCCAGCGGTTGCCGGCGTCGCGGTCGGCCGCAAGGGGCGAGGCGTCGGTGGCGCGGGAGGATTGGCGGTAGGCGGCGCTGGTGACCATCAGGCGATGAAGGTGTTTGAGGGACCAGGGGGACGCGGCGCCGGCCGTGGGCTCGAGGAGTTCCGAGGCCAGCCAGTCGAGGAGTTCCGGGTGGCTGGGCGGGGCGCCGTTGAGCCCGAAATCGCTGGGGGTGGGGACGAGGCCCTCGCCGAAGTGGTAATGCCAGAGGCGATTGACGATGACGCGGGCGGTGAGGGGGTGGTCGGGGGAGGCGATCCAGCGGGCGAGGGCGAGGCGACGCTCGCGTTCGGGCCGTTCGGCGGGGATGTCCGCGAGGTCGGGCCGGAAGGCGGTGAACTGGAGGACGCCGGGATCGACGGTTTCGCGCGGCTGCATGGGGTCGCCGCGGTGGAACCGGCGGGTGGGTTCGGGTTCCTTGAAAACGCCGGCATAGACCATGGGCCGGCGATCGAGTTCGGCCATTTCGGTCGTGATGACGGCGCGGCGTTGGCGGAGCCGGTCCCGTTCGGATTCGGCGGGGTCGGCGGCGAGGAGGGAGGAGTCGGGTCGGGCACCCCGTTCCAGGCGATCGGCGTCGGTGGCCAGCAGGGTCCAGGATTCGCCATCGAGAGACACTTCGAGGCGGTAGCGGGTGACGAGACGATCCGCATAGACGGGTTTTGGGGAACGGTCGCGGCTCCAGACGACGCGGTCGATGCGTTCGATGCGTGGGAACTGGAAGCGCAACCAGCCGCGGCCGGCCTCGTTCGAAATCCAGCTCCGGTCATTGCCGTACTTTCCGTCGTGGATGTGTTCGAGGCGGTGGATTGCGGAGTTCGGGTACGTGCCGGAGGCTTCGACCCGGGTGCCATGGGTGGCGCGGGCCACGTTGACGGGGCCGGGGCCGGCGGTGAAGACCTCGAACTCGTCGATGCACGGTTCCCCGCCGGAGGTGGCCAGGATGGTGAAGCGCAGGAACCGGGCGTGGACGGGTTCGAAGCGGTCGATGTTGCGTCCGGTGTGGACGGGGTCGCGACGCGGGGGGATCGCCGGGACGTCTTCGTCCGCGGCGGCCACGAGGGCGACGGGTTCGAGGGCTTCGAGGCGGCGGTCGAGGTCGAGGCGTTCGGCGGTCAGGGCTTCAAGGCGTTGCGCGGTGGCGGTGCGGTCACCGGGGGCCGCAAGGGGACGCTCGCCGTGTTCGGTGCCGGCGAGCAACGCCTTGAGGGAGAAGTAATCGAGCTGGGTGATGGGATCGAACTTGTGGTCATGGCAGCGGGCGCAGCCGACAGTGAGACCGAGGAAGGCGGTGCCGGTGGTGTTGAGAATGTCGTGGAGTTCGTCGGCGCGCTGGTTCCGGGTGAGAACTTCGTCGGGGCTCTTGACCTGGTCCCAGGGTCCCGCGACGAGGAACCCGGTGGCTTCCTCGACCCCGAGGGCGTCGCCGGCGATCTGTTCGAGGATGAACTGGTCGTAGGGGAGGTCGCTGTTGAAGGCACGGATGACGTAGTCGCGGTAGTGCCAGGCGTTGGGACGGGGATTGTTCATCTCGAACCCGTGCGTTTCCGCGAAGCGGACGACATCGAGCCAGTGCCGGGCCCAGCGTTCGCCGAAGCGGGGGGAGGCGAGAAGCCGTTCGACCAGGCGGTCGTAGGCGTCGGGATCGGGGTCCTGGACAAACGCCTCGACCTCCTCGGGCGACGGTGGCAGTCCGATCAGATCGAATGAGAGCCGGCGGATGAGGGTGTGGCGGTCGGCGGGGGCGGCGGGGTGGAGGCCTTCACGGGCGAGGCGGTCGGCGATGAACCGGTCGATGGCGTGGTGGCCCCACCCGGGGTCGGATGCCGTGGGCGCGTCGGGAACGGCGGGGCGGACCACGGGTTGGAAGGCCCAGTGGGTTTCCGTCGGGTCCGGTTGGGAAGCCGAGCCGTCGTCGGGCCAGGGTGCGCCCTGGTCGATCCAGGCACGGAGAAGCCCGATCTGTTCCGGGGTCAGCGGATCACCGCGCACCGGCATGAACTCGTCGGGGATGAGTCCCCCGACGAGATGGATGAGGGGACTGGCGGCGCTGTCGCCGGGAATGATGTCCGGGGCATGGAAGTCGCCGCCCCTCAGCGCGTCGGCCCGGCGGTCGAGCCGGAACCCGCCCCGTTGCCGGTCGGGTCCATGGCAATCGAGGCAGTGGGCGGAGAAGATCGGTTCGATGTCGCGCCGGAAATCGACCGCATGCGAGGCGGGGGGCGGGAGCGAGGCGAGGTCGAGTTCGGGACGGGCTGCGAAGGCGGTGGGGACCGTCAGCACCGGAAGGGCCAGGGCGAATCCCACGGCGAATCCCACGGCACGGCCGGTCCGGGAGGCCGCCGGGATGGGCCGGATGTGGCGGGGGTTGGGGACGAATTGGAGGGAGATCATTCGGCGCGGACGGAGGTGTGTTCGGAGAGGTAGGTCATGTCCCGATTGTGGGGCGACGGGACGACCAGTTGAAGGACCTTCATGGTGACGGGCTTGACGGTGCGGGGATCGAGCCATTTGCGGATCTCGACATGGCCATCGGCGAAACTGAGTCCGGCGGCGCGGTTATGGTGGCTGGCCGGGTAATCGATGATGTAGGTGCGGGTGGGAGGCAGGCCGTCGTTCATGGCCACGGCGAAATCGCCGAAGTTGATGCTGTCGGGGTGTTCATCGATGAACACGTAGGCTTTGGAATGGCCCATGCGGTTGATGTCGGAGAGCTTCCGGAAGACGACGTACTCCTTGCCGGTGAGGAAGCTGAGCCAGTCGTTGCGGGAGTTCATGGCCTGGCTGAGGGACAGGCTGCGGACCCGCGGGACGCGGCGGCCGCCGGCGGTGACGTAGCTCTGGTCGGCGGGGCATTTGTAGATCCCCACCGCCTGGGTGTACGGGGCGAGCCTGGCGTAATTGGGGTCGCGGAGATTGGCGAGGTTGGTGTTGTGGGGATTGGCTGGGTTGTAGTCGAGGATACCGCGGACCCAGCCCGAGCCGTCGGCCGTGAGATCGTTCCAGACGAGGTTGTCCGCGTGGTCGTCGGCGTACAGGAGCCAGGCGAGGGTGAGCTGTTTCTGATTGCTCATGCACTGGATGCCGTGGGCCTTGGCCTTGGCCTTGCCGAGGGCTGGCAGGAGCATGCTGGCGAGGATCGCGATGATGGCGATGACCACCAGCAGCTCGATCAGCGTGAACGCCGCGATGGCGCGACGACGGGCGGCCGGACGGAGAGCTGGCGGTGGGGGGAAGGGCATCATGGTGGGCTCAGGATGGAAGGGTGATGGGCGCGATCGGGTGGGATGCGGCGGGTTGGTTCCATGGATCGTGGGGCAGTCTCAGCGCATGGCCATGCGTGACTTCAACGCCGCACGCGGAAGTACCGGGCGGCGCCGGAGAAGGGAAGGGTGATCGGACTGGCACCCTCCAGGTTGGTCCAGGGACCGACGGGAATCGTTTCGGCGGATTGCAGGGTGCCGCCGCCGGGCCAGGCGAGGGTGATGCCTTCGGCGCCGCGGGCGACCGTGAGGGTGGGGCGCTCGTCGGGCGGAGGCAGGGCGGGCACCGGATTCACCTCGAGTTCGTCCACGGCGATGCCGTTGTGCGGGACGCGGAGGCGGATGGCGGTGGCCTGGATGGGGGCGCCGTCCAGGGCCACCTCGAACTCGTGGCGGAGATGATGCCGGAAGGCGGGCGTCCCGGCACCGCGATACTCGATGCGGCCAATGCCGGCCCAGCCCGAGGCGGGATCCTCGGTGAGGACGAGGTCTGCGGTGGGATCGGGCACCTGGGTGTAGTCGAGGTGGTAGGTCCCGGCGGCGCGATCGGTGAGGGTGCCGCCGCAGCAGTCGCCGGCGACATCGCCGTTGTCGCGTCCCCAGGCGACGGAAGAAACGGCCACGGAGGAGGCGAACCGGACGCCGATCCAGGGTTCGGGGTCGCCGTTGATGAAGTCGGCGATCCAACTGCTGTGGTTGCCGTAGAACCCGTCATTGACCTTGGCGATCAGGTGCGTGCCGAGGTCGGCTTCGGAACTTCCGAAGGCGGTGGCCCCGCGCGCGGCGAGGGCGGCGTTGTCGGGGGCTGGGGCCGGGGAATCGGGGGTGCCGTAGTCGCCGTTGTTGCCATCCCAGTCGAGGGTGAAGCCCTCATGAGGGGCGAGGAGCAGGACGTTCTGGTCGGGGGAGGGCCGTGGATTGATCTCGAGTTCGTCGATGGCGGTCTGGTCGTTGGGGACCTTGAGGCGGAGACCGGTGGCGAGGATGGGGGCGTCGCGTTCGGTGACTTCGTAGCGATGACGCAGGTGGGGGGTGAAGACGTTGGGGGCGGCGGCCTTGTAGTCGAGGGTGGCGACGGTGACCCAGCCGGTGGAGGGGTCGCCGGTTTCCGGGGTGTCGGACCCGGGGGTTGAGACGCGGGTGATCTGGAGGGTGTAGAGCCCGAGGGCGCGGTCGGTCAGGGTGCCGCCGCAGCAGTCGGTGGCATCGCCGTTGTCGCGTCCCCAGGCGACGCTGCGGATCCAGGCGGGGGCGGGGAGGCGGATGCCGATGAAGGGGCTGGAGGACGGGGCCGGGATCCAGCTCTGGGTGTTGCCGTAGAGGCCGTCGTTGACGTTGCGGATGAAGTGGACCCCGAGGTCGAGTTCGCCCGATCCGAAGGCGGTGGCGCCACGGGAGGCGAGGGCGGCGTTGTCGCGGGCTGGGGCAGGGGAATCGGGTGTGGAGAATTCGCCCTCATTGCGGTCCCAGGCGATGCCGAAGCCTGGGGCGGGTTCGAGGACGAGGAGGTCGGACAAGGGCGGGACGACGATGCCGGACCGCGGATTGATTTCGAGCTCGTCGATGGCGATGGAGCCATCGGAGACCTTGATGCGGAAGCCGGTGGCGGGAATGGGCTGGCCGTCGCGCGAGAGGTTGAAGGCGTGCCGGAGGGAGGGATTGAAGGCGGGGGCGGCGGCCTCGAGGTATTCCACGGTGCCGACCGTCTCCCAGCCGGAATCGGCGGCGCCGGTTTCCGGGGTGTCGAGGCCGGGATCGGGGACGCGGGTGATCTGGAGCGTGTAGAGGCCGATGGAACGGTCGAGGCAGGTGCCGCCACAGCCGCCTTCGGTCACGTCGCCGTTGTCGCGTCCCCAGGCCACGGTCGAGATGTCGAGGATTTCCGGGAAGGCGATGCCGACGAAGGGGTCCGGGTCGTCGAAGCCACCCAGGCCGTTGGCGGAGATCCAACTGCTGCTGTTGCCGTAGAGGCCGTCGTTGATTTTGGCGATGAAGTGAATGCCGAAGCCGAGTTCGCTGCTGCCGAAGGCGCGTCCGCCATTCGAGGCGAGGCCGTCGTGGGCGGGGGAACGGGCCCCGGCCTCGGGGCTGTGGAATTCGCCGTCGTTGCCATCCCAGGTGATCGAGTACCCGGATTCCGCGAGGATCTCGAGGTTGCCGGAGAGGTCCCGTTCGAGGGCCGGGTAGGTGTTGACCTCGATCTCGTCGATGGCGGTGCCGGGGTTGGAGACTTTGATGCGGAGCCCGGTCGCGGGGATGGGCAGGCCGCTGGCGGTGGACAGATCGAAGCGATGCCGTCGGTGGGGCGTGAAGACTGGCCCGGGGGCGCGGTAATGGATGGAGCCGACCTCGGCCCAGCCGGTGGCGGGATCGCCGGTCTCGGCGGTGGCGGCGGCGGGGTTGGCGACGCGGGTGACCTGGAGCGTGTAGATCCCGAGGGCGCGGTCCGTGAGTTCGCCGCCGCAGCAGTCTCCGTCATCGCCGTTGTCGCGGCTCCAGGCGACGTGGCGGATCGGGACAAGGCGTCCGAAGTCGAGGCCGATGAAGGGGGCCGCATCGGCGGCGTCGGGGATCCAGGAACGGGCATTGCCATAGAGCCCGTCGTTGACGTGGGCGATGAGGTGGGTGCCCAGGCCGAGTTCCGAACTGCCGAAGGCGACGGTTCCCCGGGAGGGGCTGGCGTCGTTGAGCGGCGCGGGGGCCGGCGACGACGGGTCGTACAGGGCACCGTCATTCAGGTCCCAGGAGATCGTGAAGCCGGGCGCGTTGGTCCAGGTGATGAAGGAGGACAGGGGCGGGACGGGGTCGGCCGGGGGATTGACCTCGATTTCGTCAATGGCGGTGCCGGTGTTGGGGACGAGGATGCGAAGCCCGGTGGCAGGGATTGGGGCGCCGTCTTGGGCGACGTCGAAGCGATGCCGCAGGTAGGCCGAAAAGGCGGGGGTGTCGGGGCCGGGCAGGTACTCGACCGTGCCGAGCGTTTCCCAGCCGGTGGCGGCATTGCCGGTGTCGGGGGTGAACTCGTCGGGGAGGGTGACGCGGGTGAACTGAAGGGTGTAGAGGCCGATCGCCCGGTCGGTGCAGGTTCCCCCGCAGGACGGTTCCGAGCCGTCGCCGTTGTCGCGTCCCCAGGCGATGCTGGCGATGGCGACAGTCCGGTGGAAGGCGAGGCCGATGAAGGGCTGGAGGTCGGGCGGGTCGGCGGTGAAATCGGCGATCCAGCTCGAGCTGTTTCCGTAGTAGCCGTCATTGACGTTGGGGAAGTCGTGGATGCCGCCCGGCTGGAACGAGCTGCTGGCGAAGGCGGCGGTGCCGGTGCCGGCGAGGGCGTCGTTCTCGGGGGCCAGGGCGCCCGGTTCGAGGGAGCTGTAGCCGCCGTTGTTGCCATCCCAGGCCAGGGTGTAACCGGGAGCCGGTTCGAGGACGACCCGGGCGCTTTGGGCGAGGGACGGAACCGCCGGGGCCAGGGCCAGCACCACGATCGGGAGCCAGGAGGCAGGGGTGCTTCCGCGTGGGCGGACCGGGAATGGAGATGGGGCGGCCATGGATCGTTTTGGGTATGCGAATCATTAGCCTGCCGAACCCTCGCCCCAATCTGCCACCCCCCCGATCGGGGGGAGGGGATGGCCTGCATTGACGAAGTCGGGGCCAGGCCCGGAGAGTGCCTGTCCGGGCGGGGTCAGGATGGTCGCGTCCGGGAGCCGTCCCATGCCGATCCGACTCATCTCGACAGATTTTGATGGAACCCTCTTCGCCGAGTTCGAGAACCCGCCGATCCCGCCGTCCCTGCTGCACCTGCTGGCCGAACAGCAACGGCAGGGGGTGACCTGGGTGATCAACACGGGCCGGGACCTGGGAAGCCTGCTCGAGACCCTGGCCCGGGCCGAGCCGCGGGTGCATCCGGACGCCCTGATCCTGGTCGAGCGGGAGATCTATGTGCGGCAGGACGCGCGGTATGTCCCGGTGCAGCCCTGGAACGACGCCTGCACGGAGGATCACCGGGTGCTCTTCCGGAGGGTGGCGCCGGGATTGCCGCCATTGCTGGCGCGCCTGGGAGCGGCGCATCCGGCGACGTTTTACGAGGACGCCTTTTCCCCGCTCTGCGTGCTGGCCGAGACGACGAGGGCGGCGGACGCGGTGCAGGCCGAACTCGATGCCTACGCGGCGACCGTCCCGGACCTCACCGTGGTGCGGAACGACGTGTACATCCGTTTCGCCCACGGGGGGTACAACAAAGGCACCGCCCTGACGGAACTGGGCCGGCGCCTGGGGATCGGGCCCGGGGAGACGGTGGCCGCCGGGGATCACTACAACGATCTGCCGATGCTCGACCCGGTCCGGGCCCGCTGGCTGGTCGCACCGGCCAATGCCATTGCCCCCGTGCAACGCCAGGTGCGCGAAGCCGGGGGCCACATCAGCGCACGGCTCAACGGCGGCGGCGTGGAGGAAGGTCTCCGGCGCTGGCTCAACGGCGGGGGTCAGAACCGGTAGGAATAGCTTGCGAACAGATTCCAGTCGGCGAAGGACGCCGGATAGATGCGGAGCATCTCGTTCGGGTCATCCCGGTAGGCACGCTCGGCGAGGCTGCGCTGGCGGTTCCGTTCGACCGCCACCGGGGCGGTGACCGCGAGTTGGTGACGGCCCTGGACCCAACTGACGCCGGGCTCGATCGAGATGGTGTAGCCGGGGCGTCGGAATCCGCCGTCCCCGCCGGCCAGGTCCCGGACCGGGATTCCCTCGATCCGGCCACCCAGGCTGAGGGAGAGGCCGGCTTGCGGCCAGAGGACATAGTTGAGCCCGAGACGCGCGAGATACTGGTCGGTCACCGAGTTCACGTGGTCGCGATGGACGGCCTCGCCGTTGGCGTCGAGGGGTTTCATGGAGAAGCTGCGCACTCCGTTGTCCTCGCGCGGGTTCAGCATGTACATCGCGTTGCCGTAGAGGCTGAGGTGGCCGATGAGCTGCCGGAAACCCTGGACCTGGACGATGAACCCGACGCCGCCGTCGCCCGGCTGGATGGAAGGATCGACGGGCCGATCGACGATCCCGCCCGGGGTGGTGAAGTTGTCCCGTTTGTCGTCGGCGCCGGTGGGGAGTTTGAGTCCGAGCCCGACGGAGACATTGCCATGGGGATGCTCGGAGGGATTCCAGAGCCAGTAGTCGCCGGTGAGCCGCAGGTCCCCGATCCCGTGGGCGCGGGTCGTGTACTGCGGCTGGGAGAAGTCCATCATGCCCATGTGTTCCTCACGGGTGGTGCGGCGGCCGAAGACCAGGGGCAGGTCAAGGGTGATGCCGAGGCGTTCCGTGACGGCGTAACCGATGGCCAGGTCGAGGGTGTGAATCTCGTTGATCACCTGTTCGCCCGGGGCCATGCCCGGCATCGCGGATGTAAGCGCGCCGAAAGTTTGAAAAGGGTTGGAAGAAAGTTTGAAAAGGGTTGAAGCCGCTGGCCCACTGCGACCGACCGCAACCCTTTTCAGTATCCAGGCCAGTGGAGGTAATCCTGCCAGACCCAACCAGACCAATCGGTGCCATCGCCGGATCTGGCCCAGAGTCGCCGTGGGGCATTGAGCGGAACGTCCTGGATCGTGGTGCCGGATGGGGTGGTGGCCGTGTCCATCGGCGGGGTCGTGACCCCGACAGCGGTCACTCCCCACTGGATGCGGTCGGCTGGCGATGCCGTCTCGATGCGCACAAGCACGGTGTACCCGTACGGGCGTTCGGCAGGGTCCAATGTGGGGAGTGGCAGCGTGCTTCCGCCCGCCGGCCCGAGGATGGTGCGGGATGTGTCGGTGACGGAAAACCCCCTCGCGTCCACCACATGGACGATCACCTTGTGCGGTCCAGGGGCCAGACCGAACAGGTCGATCGCCAGGGATTGCATCGCGGTTGGGGCTATGCGGATGTCCTCCCATTCGGTGAGGTCTCCTGATGGCCCTTGGGTCGTTACTCTGACGCCCGTGATGTCGCCGTTGCTGTCGTGGATGGCGAGTTCCAAGACGAAGTCGCCCACTCCATCAGAGCTTCCCACAGATCCCGAGGGGTTGATCCATTGCACGCGCGGTGCGGTGTCGTAGGCGGGCGGGATCCGCACCTTGCGCTCCGGCGGGGTAGGGTCTGTGTCCTCTGCCCATGGGGAGTAGGCGGTCAATCTGACGTCAAACGGTTCGCCCACTTCCAGCAGTCCGCGGATGTCGGGGTGCTCCCATGGTTCGATGCTCAGACCCGGGATGATCCATACCGATGCGCCTGCACCCCATGCACGGGCGGCAAGACCATGCCGGCCTCGGATGATCGCGTAGTCGTGGATCGCTGGCGCGATGGCTTCGCGGGAGATGATGAAGGCGAACTCCATTACGGGCCAACCCTCGATGTCGATCTCCACGGTCCCGTCTTCATCGAGTGCGGCGAAGACGGCCACCAGGGACCCTGAGCGTGCGTCGGCCTCGTTGCCCGCCGGCCCCACGAGTTCTATCAGGTAGGCATCCAATCCATCGGGGCCATCGGTGAGGGACAGGCGGGCGGTGGTGTCGCCGATCTCGACGGCGGTCTCCAGGGCGGCGCGGACGGCGAATCCAGCCTGAGCACCCAGGTTGGCGAAGTGGACGCCATCGGCGGATACAAATACCCGCATTCCAACGACATCAGCCTGGGGTCGGGAGGCGAGGAGGCCAAAGGAGCCCAACGGCCATGAACCCTGTGGCGGGAGCGGTATGGCCAGTGCATGGAGGATTGGGTCCACGGTGGGGGGTAAAGGGCCGCCGCTGGTAGGGTCGAGGACGTAGGGTGAGGCCGGCACCAGCGTATCCGCCCGACATGTCAACCGGAGGAGGCCGCCTGGGTCATCACGACGTTCCTCGACGACGGCAATCTGGGCGAGCCCGGTGCCACCAGGCTCGGGGTCCGTGTCGATGGCGACCTTTTCCCCCACCCGTGCGGTGATGCCTTCGCCTCGGCATTCAATGTCGAGGGTGACCTGGGGTGCCGCCATGCGGCGCAGGAGCTCGATCCCGATGCGGCGGGCTTGGGCACTGCCGGTGACATGTGGACGGTCCACCATGATTCGCCGGTCTTCCCCGTAGATCCGGAGCGCGACGAGGTTGTCCACCTTCTCGTCGGCCTCCTTAGCCTTCCGCTCGTGGTCGTAGTATCGAATGATGGCACCGGATGGAATGTCCTCCCATCCGCCACTCTGCCATCGGGGTGAGCGGGTGAGGGTGCGAGCATCGATGATGGCCCCGACTGGGGCGTCGGTGGCGCCCCAATCAAGGACGCGGATGCCGAGTCGCCCCTCATGAGTCCACACCAAGGCGCCTTGGAACATGTCGAGCAGTTCGGTGATGGCGCGGCGGGCCTCGGCGCGATCCGAAAAGAGGGGGGAACACCAGGTGATCGATTTCCGCCAAGCCGTGTGCGCACACCAGGCTGCGGCAGTGCGCCAAGCCGTGCCATCGCAGCGTGACCCTTCCATCGCGAGGCCGTGCTGTCCGGTGATCAAGTCGGCGAGGGCTGCGACAGGGTTGATCTGGCCGTCTTCGATCGTGTTGTGGGCGGCTTCCACCAGGTCCGTGGGGGCGGATGGGAGGCGGCTGACGATCACCTCGATGTTCGGGGCGGTGCTGCGCTCGCGTCCGAGCAGGAGGTGCCGAGCCACGAGGTAGGCGACATGACGGTAGGGAGGATGCTCCTCGAGGGCGGGATCGGCGGTTTGATCAGGGCTTCCCCAGTAGATGCGCAGGTAGCCGCCCTTGAGAAACCACTTGGGGTCGATGCTTCCGGTGATCTCGGCGTACTCGGAATTGACGAGCGGCAGGGCGCCGGCCGCCTTGCCGCCGGGGGGCGGCGTGGGCTCGGCGGGAGGCTGGATGACACCTTCCCACACGCTCTTGCCGTCGATGATGACGGCGTGAATGGCCGAGATTGGCCCCCAGGCGATCGCGCCGGCGAGGGTCGAGTGGTAGTTGTAGCTGTGGGCCGACTGGCCTCCTTTGCTGCCTCCCATAGGTCATTTCTTCCCAGGTCGATCGTTTGGGGCCTGGACAGCCTTGATGTCGAGGGCGTCGTCGAGCCATCGGAGGGCGATTCGACGGGTTCCCGCCATCCATGGGACGGGTTGGGCTTCCCGGTGCGTGGCAAGTTCCTCGTCTCCGATGGGGGAGTCGTCCGGATCCGGGGTGCGGATGTTCTTCGATCCCATGGTTACTCTCCGAGGCGCGGGCGCCAGATGCGCAGCATGCGGCGCCGCCAGATGACAGGGATGTCCGGGGCGATGACGACACCGAGTTGGGCGACGGCGTGGCAGATGCCGCCATCGGGCATCATGACGGCGAGATGATGAACGCATCGGCCCACCCGAAAGCCGAGCAGATCGCCTGGCTGCGCGCAGGGGACGGGGGCGAACCAACGGGCCCCTGGTCCATGGTCCAGCCACGGCTCCATGATCCCACGCCCGTGGGCGGCGGCCCATCCGGCCGGTCCATGTGGAACGGCGGCGATGTACGGCAGCCAGCCGGCATCCCGATAGATGGCCACTGGCAGAAGGTGGCAGCAGACACCGGCTCCCCGGACAGCGGAATTATCGGCGAAGGGAGTGCCCAGCCATGCCTCGGCGGCGGAACGCAGTGCGGCGAGATCAGTCTGTGTGGGCGATCTCATTTCTTGCCGATGTTGGAGTTGGATCGCCGTTCGGGGGTGAATTGGGGCAGGCGGTCCGGGATGAATGGGAAGCCGCCGAACCGCTGGAAGTTGGAAAACTTGCTGACGCAGGTATCCCTGAGGCCATCGCATCCAGGCCACACCAGGACGGAGGTGCCCGGAGGCATGGGTGTGGGGGGGATGCGACCGAGCGTGAGGGTGATCCGGTAGTTGCCGCCGCCCGGGTCCAGTTTGGAGCTGCTGGCCCAGATCGATGCCCGCTCGGGACGCCCGACTGCGGTACGTTCGAAGATGCCCAGGGCGAAGTATCCTTCGCCACCCCACGGATCCGGGAGTCCTCCCGTGCGCGAGAACGAATCGAGGGTCACTTGATGTCCATCGGACTCCACGACCTCGGCGCTGAACTGCCATGCCGAGCGGTCGAGCCCACAGAGGGGATCGAACAGGGCATGATTGCAGCCGGGCTGCATCAGGATGCGCGGGGTCTTGCGGCCGAACAGGGCGTTGGCTCCGGCGGCCTTCGCGCTGACCATGGGGCCGTCGAAAGCCACGCCGGTGATTTCCCCGCCCCACACCTGGTCCGGTGTCGAGCCGATGCCGCCCTCCACCTCGGAGTGGAGGATGCGCAGGGAGACCCGGGCATCGAGGGTGCCCGGCAGCCACAGGCGCCATGGCCCCGAAGGGTCCCATCGGGTTCGCAGGGTCAGTTCATCGCGATCGAGGCTGAGGGTTTGGCGGATCTCTCCGTGTTCGATCGGGATGGCAGCCCAGGTGTGCCCGCCTGCGGTGACGTCGCCTTCCCAGCTCGTCCATCGATGGATTTCGCCGGCCCCATGCCAATCGACCTCCACTTCGTAGAGCCATGCCCGGGAGGCGACGCGTCCGAGGGTCACGCCGCGGGCTTCGCCAGAAGGCGGATCGTACTCGGGAGGCACTTCGCGCCAGCGCACTTCGGCCCGGGCAACACGGGGCTCGATCCAGGAGATCTCGAGTGAATCGGCGGCGTGCCGGGCGAGCAGTGCCACGCCGATGAAAGCGCTGGCGCGGTCCCAGCCTCGGGAGAGCGGCGCGGTCAGGTGGAAAGTGGCGCCATCGACGGAATCGACGGCGGCGATTTCGTGTCCATCGGGATCAATCAGGGCAATCCACTGAGGGGCAGCGCCTGCCCAGGGGGCGGCGAGCTGGAGCGTGTCCCCACCTTCCTCGGCGTCGGCCGCCAGTCGGGCCCTTTCGGCGATCGAGGCGAGGAAATGGGCCTCCGCAGACTGGTCGGCCCACCACCGCAGGAGTTCCCATGCGCCCAGGACGCTGGTCACGGTAATGGAGCCCTCGACGATCCGTTCCCCTGTCTGGGGATACACGATCGATGCCGAGAGTCGGCCGTCGCCGAGCGGGATGCGTTGGGCTTCAGGGGCGGCGGCGCCAGCGCGGACCCGTTCGGACCAGTCCACAGCGAACGGGAAGACTTTCGGTACGTGGTCATCGGGCAGTGTGGGCCCGTCGGTCCAGTCGGCATCGGCGAGGAGGATGGCATCGGCCGCGGTGCTGTCCTCCTCCACCTCGAAGTCGATTTCCGCGAGATCGGGAGTGAGGAGATGGATTTCGTGACGGCCCAGGCGGCAGCGCAGGACCGGGGCCACCCAGTCCCATGCGGACGGATCGGCGATGGGGTGGGAGGAGAGGGTGTAGTTCTGCCAGTCGTCGCTCCATGCGACGAGCGTGGCGGCAGTCCACGGCGCCAGGTGCCAGCTTGGGCCTTGCATCGCCATGGGCCAGCACGGGACCAGGAGCGGTTCATCGTGGACGGTGCGGATGGCCTCGGTGAGCGCGTGGATGGCGTCGCGCCCCTGGAGGGTGGCCTGCCAGCGGATCTGGAACCGGAGACTTTGACCTCTTGCCCTGCGGGATTCCCTGCCCATGAGGGAACGGTGGCGGCGTGTCGGCACCGCGACACGGGTGATCACGGGCGACTGCCATGATGGCCCCGTGGTGACTAGGAAGGCATCCAGCCCGGCGTGGTGGACTGGGATCACGCGTGCCTCCGGAGGACCTGGATGACCTGTGCCTCGATGTCGTCCTGGAGGGCGGCGGCCAGTTCGTGCCGGTCCAGAAAGAGGAACAGCCTGGGGGACGACGCGGGGCCGGATGGTCCGGAGGCGGGCTGGTGGTTGCCGGCGACCATTGCGTGGAGGGAATCGATGCCAATCCTCTCGACGGCCGGGGCGGGCACAACGAATTCGCCCCGATGGACCACACCCGCAACCTGACCCGGTGGGCCGTCACCGGTGTAACCGCCGGCCTGGAAGCCTCCGGTGATGGCCATGGCGGCGAGGAAGGCGGCAGCGCCGACGGCCGCGGCGATGCCGAGGGTCTTGATGGATGTCAGGAGCGCGCTCGGCGCCTTCGCGGCGGTCTCGGTGGCGCTGGCGGACACCTCGACGGCTGCGGCGGCTTTGCGCTGGGTCATCCAGGCGAAGAACATCCTCACCACGCCATCGATGACCTGGTTGAGAATGCTGGTGCCGATCTGGCGCAGGGCCTGCCCCCAGGTGAGCGTCCCCGTGACGAGGCCGGTGATGCCGGAGGAGATCGATGAGATCGCGGTGCCGATGGTGTTCGAGATGGTGCGCCCGACGTTCTCGGCGATGGTGCCGAGCTGGATCATGGATTCCTGCCAGCCCGCCATGGCCGCTTCGCCCAGTGTCGCGGTGTGGTCGTAGGAATCTCGGAAGAGTTCGTGCGCATCCCGGACTGCCAGGATGTAAGAGGGTGGGAACCTGGCGGTGACGGTCAGGTCCTTTGGATCGTCGCCGCCGGCACCAAGTGGCGAGGGGACCGGGGGACGCTGCCCCTGCTGTTTGATCAAATCGACCAGCGCCTGCCTGTAGCGATCGACGGCCTTGCCCGCTTCATCGAAGGCTTTCGATGTCGAGTTGGTGATCTGCCCGGTCTCGACCATGGAGTCCACGAACGTGGCGGTGAACGTGGAAATCCATCGGAGTCCGGCGATGAACGACTCGATGCGGGCGACGACGAGACCGATGCCGAGTTCGAGGGCCTTCCAGATCCGGCTGGAAGTTTCCTGCGTGGTGGCGAAGGCGAGGAGGGATTGGGAGAGCGTGGTGAGGGATGGCAGGAGATGCTCGGTGATGCGCAGGGCGAATCCCGTTGCCGCGCCACGCAGGCGGGTGAGGTTGTCGTTGAAGAGTTCGGCGGCCTTGGCGGTATCGTTCCTGACGATCAGTCCAAGCTGCTGCGCCTCGCGGGTCGCCATGCGGATTCCGGCGGATCCCTGGTTGAGTAGAGGGATGAGGGATTCGCCGGCCCGGCCGAAGCGCTCCATGGCCAGGGCCACCTTCTCGGCGCCATCGGGCATGCGGGCGAAGAGTTCCGCCTGTTCCTCGAGGACTTCGATGACTGGCCGACCGAGCTGGCCGGTCTGCTCCATCCATCGGGTCATGCCGCGCAGGGAGACCCCGAGCTGCTCCATGGAGACGCCGGCCAGCTTGGCTGCATGCCCGAGGCCGCTGAGGTCCTCGGTCGCAATGCCGGTGCGCTGGGACACCTTGGCCATGGCGTCTGCGTATGCCAGGGAGGCGCGGACTCCTGCCTGGAGTCCGGCAGTGAGAGCGGCTCCCATGGCCACGGTGGCGGCGCCGATGGCGGCCGCGGCCACGGCGGCAGTGCGGCCCAGGGAGGTGAGGGAACCCCGAACGGTGCCGAGCGCCGCGTTGGCCTGGGCCGCATCGGCTCGGATTCGGATCTCGACCGGGGTGCTCACAGTTCCTCGGATTGTCGCCGGAGCCGGTCAGCGAGCCGCTGCCATGCGCGCCCGCCTTCGACACTCACGGTGGCGGCGGTGGCCACGTGGTGGACGCCGCCCCTCAGGAGAGCGGCCCAGGCCGTGGCGCGACGGTGTTCGCTCAGGACCATCAGGAGCCAGGCGAGGGATTCGTCGAGGCATTGGCCACGGGTCCATCCGGTGGCGAGGCAGACGCCTGCGAGACAGCGAGCGAGACAGCCGTCCGGATCTGCTCGCCGATGCCCGGCATGACGCGTTCCTGCCGGGCGATGCGGCGGGCCACCCAGCGCGCGAAAAAATCCCGGTTCAGCCGGTCGCCTTCCTCGACGATGCGCTCCCACTGGGGAGGGGTGAGGTTGCCGATCCGATCCTCCGGCAGATCAGTGTAGATGGCGATGAGGCGCGCTTCGTCACCAAGGGCGCCGAGCATGTCCGTGTAGAGACGGACGGGCACCAGACGCACGAAGACCGCCTGGTCGGGGGCAAGATGGATGTTGATACCCCCATCCAGGATTTCCTGGGATGTGGGGCCGGATGGGCTGGGTTCAATCGGGTTCATGGCTAGTCAGTCTTCCCTCGCGGCGGTCAGGTGGCGCCCCACGCGAGGAGGGAATGGCGTCGCGTAGGGCTCCGAAGGGCGGGATTCACCCCAGAGGTTGCTGGCGGTGACGACGTAGAAGCGGTGGCCGGGTGTTGGAGCGATCCGAACCGTGGTGGATGTGCCCACGACAGATGTCTCGATGGTCCATTGAGACAAGGGGGCCGCAGGGTTGGTGTGGCTGTAGAGATGGAACCAGAGATTGGTGCTGAGTTCGTTGGTGGGGTAGTCCCATCCGAGCCGGATCGGGATGGGGTCCACAGGCACGGGAGGGGGGAACTGCGCGGCGGCAATGAGGCTCGCCAGGCCAATGAGGAAGACTGGGTTGTTGATCCGATGGACCTTCCGCGGGGTGATCATATCGTGAATGGAGGCTGGGCTTCGAACTTCGGGTCGCCGTGGCCGACGACGTAGTAGTGAGGGGTCTGCCAGGGAGGCATGCGCTGCGCGATGGCATCGCGAAAGCGCCAGGTTGCCCCCTTCCAGCGCCCGCCCCTCCACACTTGGCGGAGGGTGGCCGTAAAAAGCCCGCCGTCAGGGCCGTCGGCGGCGAGCTGGTTGTCCTGGCACGCAGCCAGGAGGATTGCCGTGGCTCGCACTCGGGATGCATCGACCCCAGGAGTGCCGCGCTGGATGGCATCGTAGGTGGCCCGGTGCTGGCGATAGCAGGCGCGTGATCGCCCCGGCGGGAGCAGCCGGTATCCCTTCTCGCCCTCATCGCGCGCGGAACGTGCCACTGTGCCTGAGTGACAACTGTCGGCGATGATCAGGATGCGGACGCCGGGCCGGAATCGGGCGATCTCGGCATGGATCTCGTCGTCCACCCACTGGCGGTCCCACAGGCAGAGCGTTTCATCCATGGCATCGGACTCGTCGCCGTCGAGATCCGGCACCTGCCCGCCGTGGCCGGCGAAGGTGAAGAGCAGCGTGTCGCCCTTCTCGAGCAAGGAGGAGGCCGTGCGGAACAGGGTCCGCACGGCCTCCACCGTGGCCTGGTCGTCCAGGAGCAGCCGGTGCGGGTCGTACCCGCGCACCTTGGCAATGGCGGCCATGGCCCCCGCATCAGCGTGGCAGCCGCGCAGCTCGCCGGACCAACCGGCGTAGTGTTCCGGATCGACCCGGTTGAGGCCGACGTGGAGTGAGATGCCCTGGGGCTGCCTCTTCACTGGGCGGCTGGCGGGAGGATGATGGGGACTCCGTTGGGATCGATCCCGCGGGTGTCGGACCATCCGCACCAGGCGGTGAGGAAGGCGGCGGCCCCTGCCGCGGCCTGGATCTGAGCCGGGCTGGGAGACTGACCGGCTGCGACGACCGCCTGGTAGGCCGCCAATGCGGCGGCGGCAGTCGTGCAGGTGGTTGTCTTCGTCTCGCCGTCGCGGAACAGGGCGCAGCCGGTGAGCAGTGTGACGCTGGCGCAAGCCAGCACGATGGTTTGGATCAGTTTTTTCATTCGGGTTGGTCTTTGGCCTCCTCCGTAGGGATGCGTTGCAGCGCCCGTTCGAGGCCGAGCACGGCACCGCGATGGAGGAGGATCTGTTGTTCGCCGCGGGCCACCTGGGATCGGGCTTCGGCGAGTTGCTTCTCGAGGGTCTCGATGTCAGCCGAGAACTCGGACTTGAGTTGTTCCAGTGTGTCTTTCATTGGGGTCATGCCTTGAGAATCACGATGTCGATCCACTTGGGGACGTAGTCCCATTCGCCATCGAACGGGCTGCCAAGCGAGAAGTGGCACTCAGTGTTGGAGGAGCTGTCGCGAAGGACGGCCGGGGCGAGGGCATTGGTGGGGGCGTTGTAGGTGCCGCCGGTGTAGGATTCGCGGGAGGGTGTGATGACGGCGTACCACGCGGCGGATCCGGGGTTGCTGAAGTGGTACTCGTACACGACCGGATCCCGCACCACGCCGCCCCGGGTGAAGTAGAGCTGGCCCGACCCGGTCGTTGGATCGAAGCGGTTGGAACCACTGTCGCCGCTTTGGACGAGTGAGACGGAGTCGTCGTCAGGGGTGTGGATTTGGAAGCGGGCTGCGGCGATGACATTCTGGCCGGTGGGCAGGTCGTGGTAGCCCCGGGTGCCGCCACTGTTCGTGCCGTAGTACTTCGAGTTGCCCGGGCTGGCGCTGTCGCCCACCAGGCTGAGGGTCCGGTCTGCGGTGAGGTTGCCTCCACCCTGGAGGCTGTGCTGCGTGGCGATGCTACGGCTGGTCGGAGCCTTGGCATCCAGGGCGGTCTGGAGGCCGGGAATGTCGGCGATCTGGAAGTCGAGGTACCCTTTGACTCCACTGAGGGTGATGGCTCGGATGCCGTAGCCGCTGTCGGCCCGCATGAGCAGCTTGTAGCCGGCTCCGGAGGAGAGGTCCGTGCCGAGGTTGGATGCGCTGACGGCGCCTGTGAGGGATGTGGTTCCGCCGACGGTGAGGGACGAGAGAGAGCCGACAGCGGTGATGCCGGTGTAGGAGCCGGAGAGGCGGGCGGAGGCCAGGGTGCCGCTGGTGATGTCGGCTGCGGAGTGTGTGTGGCTGACGGCCGCCTTGCCGTCGAGGGCGGTCTGGAGGCCGGAGACGTCGGCGATGCCGATGGCCAGGAGGGTCTTGACCTGGGCGGCGGTCAGTTCTTCGACCACGCCGGAGCCGGCGCTGACGCGGCCGAGGAGCCGGGCGGTGGCGATGTTGGCCATCTTGGCCAAAGTCACGGCCCCGTTGGCGATGGTGGCGTTGAGGGTGACGTTGGCCGATCCATCGATGCTGGTGTTGCCCGTGAGATCGGTGCCCAGGGTGATGGTGCGGGCGGTGGCCCATCGATTGGCGGTTTCGGCGGCGACGCTGCTCCATGCGACGGCGTAGTCGCTGGAGCTTGACTTGGTCAGCGCCTGACCGGTGGTGCCTCCAGGTGGCACCAGACGGTTCTGCGGGAGATTGCCGGTGTGATAGACCGTCTGAGTGCCCGAGCTGTTGACCAGGATGTCGGAGGAGAAAGTCTTGGTGCCCCCGATGGTCTGATTGCCCGTGACCGCGACGAAATCGCTGGCGTGGAGCCCGTCCAGGAGATCTGCATTGAGGTTGGCGATGAGCGCGGTCGCGCTCACAGTGAACGGCGTGGCGGCAAGGAATGCCTGAGTGAAGTTCCAGTTGTTGGCGCGCCATGGCGAGGCGTAGAGCAACGCGCCGGGCACGCCGAGGTTGGAGGCCAGCCCCACTTCGAGGAACTCATAGGCATTGGCCGAGTCCGGCAGAGTGAACGTGTAGCGCAGGCCGAAGACCGCGTGTGCCCCGCTGCCAAACCGCCAGACAGGCCCCCTCCAGATCCCCTTCCAGACCGTTGGGGCTGCGTCGAACAGAGTGGTCCACGATGACGTGCCTTCGGTTGCCCCGGCCTTGATCTCGACCTTGATGTTGGACGGGATCTGGGGCGCCGAACTCCGGAACACCACGTAGGGCGTGATGGTGTGATAGACGGTCTGGCCGTAGATCAGGGACGCGGTCGCGCTGGCGGTCGTGAGAGGGTCTGTGAACTCGTAGGAGGGAGCCTTGGCAGAGCCGCTGGCATTGGTGATCAACACCTCGTTGCGCCGGCCCATGCGCCACCATGTTTCCAACGGGGAATGGACAAGGGCGCTGCCGCCCGATGTGCCATCAGCCGTGTAGGTGACCACTCCACCCCTCGCGGTCCAAAATGCCAGCAGGTTGCAGACGAACGGCCCGAGAATTGAGGCGGGCCCCTCCTGGTAGCCCATGCCTGTGACCAGCGCCTGGGCATGAGTCCATGCGGACGCTGCTTCCCCGGTGCCCAATCGCCCATCCACCGTGGTGGCGATCGCGGCGATGTGGCCCGGATTGAGGGTGGACCCGGACCCTGACGCACCCAATGCAGACGCGCGGCCCAAGCTGTGCCCGGCGGCATCGCCTCGCACTCTGGAAAGCACCAGCGGCATGGCCTTAGCTGACGCGCTCAGGCACGGACGGTGCGCTCGAATCTTCCATCGCCTCCCGCGCCGCGTGGAGTGCAGCGCTCAATTGAGTGTGCGCCGTCTTGTACACTGGCAGCGCCTGCAACTGGGCCTCTCCCATCCGGACCCACCCATCATCGGCCCACGCGGTGTCGTCGCCCGAACTGACGCGGCGTCGAAATCGGGCGATCAATTCCATGGTGGGGCTTTCCTCCCCAGGCATGGTGATGATGATCTGGCTTATCTCCCGGGATACACGCACCTGGCCGGTACGTTCGGAGATGATGGTCTCGGATCTGCGCGGGGTGTCTGACATGAGTCGCTATCAGGCTGGAGGTTAGAAGCCGACGACGATGCAGCGGTAGGCGCCGGCGGACGGTGCGGTGGCGAACTTGACGGTCACGGTATTGACCGAGGTGATCTCGACGTCGGCGATGACCACCTCGTAAGGAGACCCCGTCTGACGCAGGCCGACCAGGACATCGCGTGTGTTCAGGTTGTGAGTTACCACCACTGATGTGGCGCCACCGATGTCCTCGGCATGGGTCAGTTTAACCGCCGCCACATTGGCCGTGGAAGCGGATGCGTTGCCGAGAACGCGCTTGCCGGCGATTTGTGCCAGCTTCGCCAGACTGAGCGAGTTGTCCGCGATCGTGGGCGCGCCCGCGGTGGTGGCGATGTTGATGGTGGCGTTGCCCAGGCTGGTCAGCGTGCCGTTTCCGGATCCGGTCACATCGCCGGTCAGATTGACGGTGACTGTGGGTGATGGCTTGGAGAGGACGTCAGCCCACTCGATGTTGGCATCCAGCGTGCCCTTGGTGCCGCCGAAGACCTCAGCGGTATTCGTGCCGTCCGGGATGAAGGTGAACTTGCCCGTCGATCGATCGAAGCCGAAGAATCCGACCTTGGCTGTGGATCCGTTGTGCCAGCGGAACTCGATGCCTCGATCCTTGCCGTCATCGGTCCCAGGCGGCGTGTCCCCACCAAGCGTGAAGATGGGGTCGTCGATGGTGACGGTGGTCGAGTTGACCGTGGTGGTCGTGCCATTGACGGTGAGATTCCCCTCAATGGTGAGATTGCCGGCGATACCGCCCGGAAACCTCTGAGGCTCCGTGAAGCTGTTCTCCCTCCATGGCGACGCGTAGATGTGGGCTCCCTGGACTGCCATGTTGCTGGCCAGCCCGATCTCCATGAGGTTCACAGTCACCCCGGCTGCGATCGTGAATGTCCAGCGCACGCCGAAGACGGCATGGCTGCCCGAACTGAATCGGTACAGGGGACCACGCCATATCCCCTTGGAGACGGTCGGAGATGCGTCGAAGATCGTCTCCCAGGACGATCCTCCAAGCGTGGCTCCGGCCCGGATCTCCACTTTGACATTCGTCGGGAAGGCCGCTGTTCGGAATACGATGTAGGGAGACAGCGCGTGATAGGTGGTCTTCCCGGTAATGATGCTCGAGGAGAAGCTGTAGGTCTCCAGAGGGTCGGTGAACGTGTACGAGGGGCTGCGCGGCTCGCCAAGGCCGTTGGCAATCTGGGTGTGGAGCCGGCGCCCCATCTTCCACTCGCCGGGTGGCAGGTTGTAGCAGCCGGATGGTACCACCCACCCCTCATCGGCAATCGTCGTGCCATCCGCGTCTATGGAGACGACGCCACCGCGCCGCTCCCAACAGGCGAGCATGTTGGCGGCGAAGGGTCCGAGGATCGCGCCGGCCCCTCCCTCGAAGGGGCCGGTGCCGGCTACGAGCCCTTGGACGAGGCTCCATGAGGCGTCGGTTCCCGCCTCTCCACTGGTATTGTTCGCGCCACTGAACAGGCGACGAGGTTGGGATGTGGTGCCCGATCCCGAGCCGCCGAATCCTGCGATGCCACCCACCGCACCGGCGAACCCCGCCGACAGCGTGCCGGTCAGAGTGATGTCGGTGCCCTGGAGGGTGCCCGTCATCGTGTCTCCAGTCTTGAGGACGTAGAGAGTGGGGATTCGGGCGGCATCAAACACCCCGCTGACGACGTCCCCAGCCGCGTGCGTGTGGCTGACCGAAGCCTTGCCGTCCAGGGCGGTCTGGAGGCTGGAGACGTCGGCGATGCCGATGGCCAGGAGGGTCTTGACCTGGGCGGCGGTCAGTTCTTCGACTACGCCGGAGCCGGCGCTGACGCGGCCGAGGAGCCGGGCGGTGGCGATGTTGGCCATCTTGGCCAAAGTCACGGCCCCGTTGGCGATGGTGGCGTTGAGGGTGACGTTGGCCGATCCATCGATGCTGGTGTTGCCCGTGAGATCGGTGCCCAGGGTGATGGTGCGGGCGGTAATCCACTTGGTGGCAGTGGCGGCATTGCCAAGGATGTCGCCCGCCAGCCGTCCGTCGCCATCACGGCGGGCGACCAGGTTGGCGGTGGCGGCCTGGCTGGACGGGTGGATGGCGTGGTACTGGGTGCCATCGTGCCACATCGGGCGGTTGTTGCCCGAGTGGTAGTAGAGGCGGCCGGAGACGTTGCCGGAGCCCGGGTCGGCGGCGAGGTGCTGCAGGCGGGGATTGAGGAGTTCGTAGCCGCCGAAATCCGAGTTGTGGAGGAACTTGGGCATGGGGGGTCAGCCGATCAGGTAGGCCTTGCCGGAGACGGGTGCTCCGAGGGTGACGCGCACCTCGTTGTTCGAGAGGTAATCGACGTCCGGAATGCCGACAGTGCCGGCGGAATCAACGACGGTGACCGCGGGGTAAGTCCCGAGGCCGTGGTTGATGTCCCAGACGGCGGCCGGGGTGCCTTGCTCGTGGGTGTAGAGAATGGCGCCGCCGCCGGCGCCCTCATCCCCCTCGAGCAGGTAGCGACGCCCGTCGCGATGCCGGGCCTGCCCGTGGACGGTGAGATCACCCGTGACATTGCGATGAAGGATTGGCATGAGGCGGTCCTCATGCGCTCAGTGGCGCCGGGTAAGCCGGCGCAGAATCCCACGCCACTGTCGGGATGGGGGCCGGGGCTGCCCGTGGGACATAGCGGCAGTGGTCGGTCACCGGAGTGCCATCGAGTTCGAGGGCGACGCCATCGGGGATGTTGAGGGTGACGGAGGCTCCGCCGACGATGGCCAGTCCGGAGAGGAGTGCGGCTTTGTTGTGGGTGCCGTAGGCATTGATGTCGGCGTGGGCCTCGGGCCGCGCGAGCACCCAGCCATCCCAGGGAGCGGTGAAGACACAGCGCACATGGGCGCCGTTGACCTCCCATTCCAGTGGGGGATCGGCCTGGGCGATGTGATCGATGCCGAAGGCCGAGGCTGGTGGACCGGAGAATGGCATGGCGACAAGGGGAGCGGGGTCAGGCGGAGGCGGGTTTGGTGCCGGTGTTGAGCGGGCTGTGGAGCCCGTAGGCGATGAGGCGCACCTTGTTGAGCTGCCCGTCGGCGCTGTTGATGGCGACGGCACCCTCGGCGCGGAGGTTCACCCACATGTCGATGACGACCCAGAGCTGGTCGCGATGATCGTAGATCTGGCCCTTGAGCCAGCCTTCGATCTCGGCACCGGCCAGCGGGTTCCACTGCTGGTCGGCGGGTTCGAGCGCCTGGGTGCCGAACATGGCCTCGACCGCCAGGTCGCTGGTGTCCTGGCAGGTGAAGGTGATGTCGAGGGTCTTCTTGGTTTCGATGACCTTGGTGCGCCGGAGCTGGCCCGGAGTGGGGCCGAAGATCTCGATGGTGGTGGCCTTCTTCTCGACCTGCACGTCCTCGAGGGTGCCGAGGTTGACCCAGCCCAGATCGGCGGCGCCGGGTTTGGCGGTCTTGGAGCAGGTGCCGGCGCTGGGCACGGTGAAGGGCTTCCCGTTGCGGAAGAACAGCAGGTGGGCGCCAAGGGCGCGGGGCTCGGTGATCATGGGGTCAGCGGACGGGTCCGGGGGATGGTGTGGGGTCGATGGCGCCGCCGTGGCATTCGAGGTCGATGGTGAGGGCGACCCGGCCCATGGCGGCGGAGCCGGTTTCAGCGCCCTCGGTCAGGATGGGCAGGGGTTCAATGGCGCCGGGGAAGCAGTCGATGCCGTTCGGGTTGGCCAGGATGCGCCCGGTGACGGCGGGGATGACCAGGTCCTTGAGGCGGATGACGCCTGGGGTGGTCGCATCGCCCCAGGTGGCCGCATCCTCGCGGGAGCCGAGCACGCGGTCGGAAAGGACCAGGGTGACGAGGGTGGCCCGGCGAGCCCGGCGGAGGGTGCTGGCGGGGTCGATTTCCCAGCGTTCGCCGGTCCAGACCACCAGGGCGAGGCGGGGGTGGGGGGCAAGGATGAGTTCCTGGAACGCTTCGGAGAGCCGGTTGGAATCGTACCGGTGGACGGCGTGGAAGGCGGGCGAAGCGTTCCACTGGACAGCCTCCAGGCGGGAGACCAGGGCGGCGAGGATTTCGGAGGTGGGCCGCATCGTCACGGAGCCGGGGGCGGCTCGATCCGGAGGATGTTCGGCTCGCTGCCCCAGTAGGCGGGATGGGTGGGTGACGGCCTGGGATCGGCGGGCACGAGTTCGCGGAACTTCCCGTCCCGGATGGCTTCGAGTTCGCGCCGGGCCGTTTCGGCGGCGGTCCGGTGGGATTCCGGGACACGGCCGAGCAGGCCGTAGAGCTGCTGGATGGCCAGGGGCCTGGCGAGGCGCTGACGCCATGCCTCGGGCAGTTCGTACCCGCCGGTGTACTGGGCCACCAACGCCTCCGCCTCCGCCAGGGCGCGGCTGACCGGGTCGGGCACCCCGGTGTTGGCCAGGGCGGCCACGAGCTGGGCCAGCTCGGCCGTGGGGAGGAGGAGATCGTCGGCCGTCATGGGGGCGCGAGGATCAGGCGCTGATGAGGCGCTGGCCGCTGGGGGCCTGGCCGACGGCGACGCCGTACATGAGGGCCATGCGCAGGAAGCTGGCGCCCAGCTTGTGGTCCACGTACTGGACGACGGAGACGGTCATCCCGGTGTCGGGATTGGTGACCACGCCGACCGAGCCGTGCGAGGCGCCCGGCAGGGCCTGGGTGTAGTCGTTGGGCACGCGGGTGGCCATGGCCATGGCGTCCGGGGTGAAGCCAAAGCCGGTGAGATTGCCGGTGGTGATCAGGTTGACCGCCTGGAAGACATCGAACCCGGCGATGGGCGGCAGGGTGTAGCGGGTGATGACCTCGGGCCGCTGGTAGGCGGCGAGGTTCACGATGGTGGCGTCCTGCTGGAGCTTTTCGAAGTAGGCGCTGTTGAGCAGGAGGGTCCGCCCCATGTCCGGCACGCCGCGATCATAGAGGGCCTTGGCCATGGCGGTGACATCCGCGCGGGCGAAGGACGCCAGCGCCTTGGTGGTGGCGTTGGTGTAGTTGGCGGCGAGGATGAGGCCGAAGAGCGCGTCGCAGAGGTTCTTGCCGAGCGCGTAGTGGATAGGTTCCACCTGCTCGTCGAACAATGCCCGCCGGGTGCTGGCCAGCTCGTTCGCATTGAATCCGATCTGCACCGCCTTGTGCGCGGTGATGGTGACCGGGACGTCCGTGGTGGTGGCATCGCTGGGTGCGTAGCCGGTGGTGGTGTTGTAGTCGGTCACCGCGGGCACCACGCGGATGCGGGTCTTGACGGTCTGGTTGAAGTCCGCGTTTTCCGAAGAGAAGTCGGTCGAGATGCGCGTGAGGACCGGGAAGGTCAGCTTGAGCAGCACGAGCGAGCGCTGGACGACCAGGTCGCCCGCAAGCGTGCCCAGCGCGTTGGCGGCGGTGATCACGCGCTCGTACTCGCGGTCGAAGCGGTCATTGATGTCCCGGTTGAAGAGGATGCCCCGTTGGGTCGGCGTGGAGGCGGCGTGGTACGCTTTGACCGCATGGGCGATGTCCTCGGTGACGGCCTGGATCTGGCCGGTGCCGGGATCGCGCGGGGTCATGCGGCCGGCCAGCACGGGGTTCGCAGCCTGGAGTCCGGCCAGGAGCGCGGCGTTGCCGGGATCGCGCTCGATGGATTCCTGCCACTTCGCGTGGAGCTCCTTCGCCTGGGGCGGCAGGGCGCCCCGGGCGACGGCGGCCTGAACGGCGGCCTCCGCCTCGCTCCTGCGGCGGATCTTGAGTTCGGCTTCGGCCTGGTCGCGAGCCGCCTTGAGGGCGGCGATCTCGGCGTCCTTGGCCTTGAGGGCCTGGGTGGCGTCGTGGACGTGCAGGGATGCTTCGTCCTCATCGCCGGGATCGGTGGAGGCGGCCTGGATCTCGGCCTCGATCCGGGCGGCTTCGGCAAACCGGGCCTGGATCTCGGCATCCCTGGCCTGGAGGGCCGCGGCGTCGTTGGGGTCGGCCTTGGCAGCGATGGCGCCGCGTTCGGCCTGGAGGGTCTTGATCGCCGATAGCACGGCGAGCAGTTGCTTGGTCTTGTCCATGTGGGGTTGGGGAGACTTGGCCCAGAGCGGTTGAATGGCGCGGAAGGCCGGATCGTTGACGAGGCCGCCCATGTTGAGTGGGGCGCCGGTGACGCGGGCGGGACGGGCGTCATCGACGAAGAAGGCCGGGCTGAAGGCCCGGTAGGATCGGCCGGTGATGGCTTCGGCACCGTCCTTGGACCAGGACACGCTCGCATACACGCCGGGTTCCGGAGTGTTCCTCCATTGGAAGGAGGTTGGCCACGCGCATGCCTTGCCGCCCTCGTGGTCGAAGTCGAAGTAGGGGCGCTGACGTCCTGCGGAGAGGTACTGGTCGAGGGCGCGCTGGGCGATGATGGCGGTGTCGGGTGTGACCGCCACGCGGACTTTCAGGGGCCGCCCACCACGCATCGCCACGATCTGATGCACGCCTCCGGGCATCCACATGATGCTCTCGGGCGGGCGGTCAGGCAGTGCCGTGGCCATGCTCTTGGCATGGATCGGCAGGGCGGACTGGGGGCGGCTCTCGGCTGGCATCCGGTTACGGTGCGCAGCCTAGCGGCAGCCAGGGGGCGAGCGTCCAACGACTGTGAGGATTCCAAGTCGGCGGGCGCCGCGCCGCCAGAAGCCCTCCAGAGGCGCCACGGGATCCGGCCCGCTGTCTCCTATCGGGTTGGGCTGACCGGCCCCGCAGGCGTGAACGGCGCGCGACGGCACACCCTTGCCGGGGGGCGCTCCAATTCGGCCGTCGTCACGCGAGGGGTGCTGGTCCCAGACTCTGCCTCCGGATCTCGGATTCGAGCTGTCGTTCCGCGGCCCGGATGGCGGAGGCCTCGAGTTGCCCCCGTGGCGGCATCGCTGCGGGATCGGGGGGATGCTGAGCGGACTGCTTGAGGGCGTAGAGGACTTGCAGTTGGTCCCCGAGGGAGCGCGCGAGGAAGGCGCCGAGCCGGCCCTTGGGACGCCACACAAACAGCTTCCTGCCGCCAGCCATCTCCACCTCGCCAGCCGTCTTGCCGTGCGCCTCCGGATGCACCGGGATGGTGAGTGCCTTGCGTGCCTTGGGCACCACGGTGCCCCCGAAAACGCGCAGGGCGAAGCGTCGGTCGCCGATGACCACGGAGGCCCAGTTGGGTTCGACCCTGCCGATCTGGGTGGACCGGGCCACTTCGGCCCAGAAGTGAGTGCGTTCGCCCCCGAGGGCATTGGGAGTGCGGTCGCGGACGCGGAAGTGCTGGAGGAGATCGGAGCGCACGGCCCGGGCGGCGGCCTGCATGAGGGAGCGCGGCCGTTGGGTGAGTCGCTGGAGTTCGCCCAGGCGGCGGTTCATCTGGGCGGATTCGACGTGGATCGTGATCATGGGCTGGCCAGGAACCGGGTGACGATGGCGGCGGCGACATCGGGCGCGAGGAGGCGCCCTGCCTCGATCAGGCGGCCGGCGAGGGTGGGCGAGGGGTCGAGCGCGGCGAATCGTTGCTGGAGAGTGGAGAGGCCCTTCGCGGTGAGTGTGCAACCGGGAATGGCCGGCCCCCGGGTGTCGCCTGCGCGCACGAAGCCTTCATCCACCAGGAAGCGGAGCGTCCATGCGGCGAGGTTTCCCGGTGTCCCGGGCCCGGCGCCGAGGGCGCAGTCCGGGTGTTGGGCGGCGAGTTCCTCCAGCACGGCCCGGGTATCGAGGAGGACGGGCTGGGGGAAGGACTCCAACAGCCGCTGAAGAATCGTGGCGGCGACCAGGTTGAAGCAGTCGAGGCGATTCACAGGCTCTGGATCTCGTAGGTGTGGAGGATGCCGGTGGCCTCGGTCCAGTCGCGGGCGCGCGCGGCGGCATAGAGTTCATCGTGCGCACGCGGAGCGATAAAGCCGGCCACCAGCCTGCCGTCGGGGGCATGAATCGTCACCCGGCTCTTGGCTCCGGGTTCGAACATGTGGATGCCGTACCCGAGCCAGCGACCGTTCGCGGCGTGCTCCCGCACCTGGTCCCAGAGCGGACGCCCCGGCGCGGCCAGCCGCCCGACCAGGGCGGGGTTCCATGCGTACAGGTGGTCGCCATCGGCCTTGATGCGGATCCCGGCGGGAAGCAGGCGCTGCCAATCCCGGGCCAGGCGGGCCAGCGGCGCCTGCCCTCCCGCCATGGCTAGCTGCTCGTGGAAGAGGGGCTTTCGTCCGGCGGCGACGGCGGCGATTTCAACTCGCGCCTCTTCGAGAGCAGATCGTAGAGCGGCTTGCGATTCCGGAGGATGCAGGTGTCCCAGTCGATCTGCTCGTTGATCCGCTTCGCTTCGGGCGAAGAAGGATCGAGCCTGCGTCCTTGCAGTAGCGGCGGCCTGCTCATAGTCCCGAGCCGCAGGCTTCCACCGCAACCGGTCGCCGTCCACCTCGATCTGGGGGCCAAAGAGGTTCTGGAGGTTCTGCCGCAGCTCCGGCCCGATCCCGCGCACGCTGGCCTCCATGTCGCGGTTGAAGTCCGCCTCGACGGGCTGCACCTCCTGGCCAACGGGCAGCACGCCGAGTTCCTCGGCCTCCGCCCGGGACACATCGCTCACCCACATGCCGGAATTGAAGTCGAAGGGTGGCCATGGGGTTCCGAATCGGCTAAGGCGCGCCCAGATGGTGTCGGTCTTGAGGGCGATCATCCGCTCGGACCCATGGAACCGCCCTCCGGCCTCGCGCCAGCGCCTCATCCAGTCGCGAGGCCGTTCGCGGTCCTGGAGCCGGAAGAGTTCCCAGGCCGGGGCGGCGTCGAGCGCATCGGGATCCTGCCCGCTCTTCCATTCCGCGTGCCCGTAGGCCTGCTGGGTCTGGGTGCGGACGATGAGATCGGTGCGGGCGGCGCTCCCGATGTCGGTGATGCGCCCGCTGTCGGGCCCCGGGCCGGTGAGACCTTCCTCACGCGCCAGGCTCATCAGGTCGCGGCGCAGGCGGGCTCGGG
Organism: Verrucomicrobiia bacterium; assembly: GCA_019634625.1. NCBI lineage: Bacteria > Pseudomonadati > Verrucomicrobiota > Verrucomicrobiia > Verrucomicrobiia bacterium. The sequence goes on along the minus strand of JAHCBA010000037.1, from coordinate 23,848 downwards.
ATTCGAAGACGCCATCGGGGGTGCGAGAGTGGTCGAGGATGCGCAGAATGCCGTCCTGCACGCGCTGGAGGATGCGGGCGCTCTCGACGCCGGCGCTGAACTGGCCGCGCACCCGCAGGGCCAGCGGCATTTGCGCCCACTGACGGGTGCGCAGAATGCTGCCGACCGGCGTCTTCGCGCTGTGATGCGCGATGGCCTCAGCCAGGGGTTCGAGGGTGACAGGCATCAGGCGGGGCCGCCGTGGAGGCGGATTACTTTCGCTTTACACCCGCCAGAGCGGCGGCGCCAAGGGCATCTTCGAGCGCCCCGGCGAGGGCGTCGTGATCGAGTTGGGCGAAGAGATCGGGCAGGTTGCTGGCGGCCTCGCGGAGGAAGCGGTCGAGCGCCTGGTCGTCCAGGCGTTCATCGCGTGCGGCGGCGATCAGTTCGTCCATCGTTTCGCCCAGGGGTTCGAGCCATCGCGCCCTGGCGTCGGTGACGCGGGCAATGGCGGCGGGGATGATGGCGTCCAGCGCCTCGGGATGGGTGCGGCGTGCCGGTGCCGCCGCGCGGGCCTCGATGCCGTCCTCCGGCAGGGGCTCCGCCGCCTGCCCGCCGGGCATCGGCGGCGGGGCGGCCGCGGGCGGGCCGGGCAGCACGGGTTCATCCCCCTCGGGCATTGGGACTCCGAGGATGTCGTGCGCCCAGGCGACCGGGATGCGTAGCCCGATCCGGGTCATCACTTCCATGCGGCCGGCGAGCTTGTCCGGATCGGGCGTCTCGGTGAAGTCCGGTGCGACGGTGGGGCACTCGTCGGTGTCGCCGTAGTTGTGGCGGCAGATGGCCGGGACGAGCTGGTAGTTGAGCACGTCGGCCACCCACTGTGCCAGTTGCTGGACCCGCTCCCGCCGCACGCCCTCATGGACATCCCCCAAGGCCCGGGATCCGGAGTCGGCCACATCGGTGGTGAGGGTCTGGCCGAGGAGCAGCACGTCGCAGGCCTTGTCGGCCAACTCGATGAGCACCCGCTGGGGATTGTCGGCAGCGGTGCCTTTGGCCTCGAGGAAGCTGAGCGTGACTCCCTCGGGGAAGGCGGCCCGGGATGAGGCTCCCATCCGGTCCAGCATCTCATTGAGGGTCTGGAGATCGTGCCCGGGCATGCCCGGGACATAAGTCGCCCACCGGAAGGGCTGGCCGAAGATCTGGGCGTAGTTGAGCAGCCATTCCCGCCCCCACTGAGCCGCACCCCACCACCAGGCGAGCGGCCGCAGAAGCCCGTAGCCGGCGGCCTGGCCGCTGCCGGACTTGTGGATGCCGACCAGCCACTTGTCGTCCGCCAGGGGCACTGCCGGGGCCCGATCTTCCACAGGGCGCATGGCCAGGCGCCCCGCCGGCGTCCAGAGCAGGTGCCGGGGAGGCACCCAAACGCCTGCCCGCGGCCGGATGGCGGTGCGCCCTGGCCCGATCGAGCCGCGCTCCCAGAGCAACTCAATCACGCTGATGCCCGAACCAAGGGCCTCGCAGAGGTCGTACAGGGTGTCTTCGAACCCGGTCTCGTCGGTGCCCGGTTCCGGGCTCCACTGGCAGAGTGTGGTGCGGACGAGTTCGGCACGGTCGGTGGCGCCTGGGGTGGGATCGGTGCCGTGCGCCGGGGTGGCCGGGGCGACGTTGTACCGGGCCCGGGCGGCGCCGCTGCGCAGTTCGTGGAGGTTTTTGCGGAGGCGCGGCCAGGTGTCCTGCATCACCGCGAACAGTTCGCCCTGGAGCCCCAGATCGCCCGCGAGCGCCTGGTCGAGGATGCTGCGGATGTAGAGCGGGGTGGGCTTGGCGGGCACCATGGTGCCCCACCGCTGCGGTTCCGAGGGAGTGAGGCGGTCGGTCCCCAGTTCCGCACCTTTGGCGGCGGCACGCAGGGGCTCGGAGCGCGGGGCGGAGCGTCGGAAGAGGCGAAGGATGTTCATAGGGCGTGGGCTGGCAGGATGTCCCGGGCCAGGCGCGGATGCGGCACGGCGATGGCGGCGAGGGTTTCGGGCGTGATGGCTCCGGCCCCGCCGGTGCCGGCCGCGCGCAGGGCCAGGGCCAGGGCGGTGGCCCGGTCGGCGTGGCCATCGGCCGTGTGCGGAGCCCGGTAGGTCACGCCTCCGCCCTTCATGGCCACGCGATGCACGGAGTGCAGGTCTTCCCGCACCTCGCGCGAGACCGGCACCCGCAGCTTCAGCCCTTCGAAGGCCATCCGGAGCTTGCTGAACGTCTCGACCTTCGAGGGGTTGGTGAAGGTGAGGAGTTCGACGCGGCCGAAGAGGTGCGCCTTCGGATCGTAGGCTCCGAACTCCTTCGCCAGGTAGTCGCCCAACCCGACGCCTGGACCCGTGTAGTCGAGGCAGACCCGGCGGGCCTGTCGGATGCGGGGTGACAGGACCTCCACCTGCGTCGGGGTGTCCACCCCGCGCAGTTCGAGCACTTCGCGGGTGTGGAACACGTCGCCCAGTCGTTCGAGGGTCCAGCAGACGGTGATGTCGCGCTTCCGGCCGAAGTCGATGCCGAGGTAGATCTCGCGGGACGGCCCGTCCCAGAACTCCGAAGGCTGCGTCAGGGCCGCCTCCGGGCTCTCGCACCGGGCGATGAGTTCATAGGGCAGGAGGATCGCCGCGCCATCGATGAACTCGCATTCGTACTCCTGCGCCCAGCCTTCCGGGTCGTCGAGGCCGCGGCGCAGTTCCTCGATGTCGAGCGGGAGCCCCTGGGCCACGGCGTCGTGGATGGTGACCTTGTGGCGCGACCAGCCTTCGGCCTTGTGCCAGAGGTCGCTGAACTTGTTGCCCTGGCCATTGGGAGTGCTGACCACCCGGAGCCGGTACACGCCTTTGAGCGGGTTGCTGATCGAGGGGTAGATGGCCCTCCAGATCCGGTCGGGATCCTCATGGAAGGCGAACTCGTCGAGGAGGAGGTTGGCGCTGTAACCGCGGGCGGTGTCGGGATTGGCGGGGATGGCGAGGAGACGGGATCCATTGGGCCAGCGGATCTCGGCGGCTTTGAGCAGGGCTTCGCTTCCCTTGCCGCCCCGGTCCTCCTCGTACCCGGCGAGGGCGACCTGGAAGGCCTCGGCATGCTCGCGCGCCTTGAGCATCCACTCCAGGGCCTGGCGCTCGCCCGCGGAGAGGCACACCCAGTTCGTTTTGCGCTCCAGGCAGTCGCGCACGGCCTCCAGCCCGTTGATCCAGCTCTTGCCGGTCTGCCTGGCCATCAGGCCGATCTTGAAGCGCGCGGCGTCGTTGACCCACCGGCGCTGGTACGGCAGCAGCATGCCCATGGGGCTGGCCGCTGGGGCCGGGTCCGATGGGGTGCGACGGCGTGGCATGGCGCGTGGCGCATCAGGTGCGCCCGTAGATCTCGGCGATCCGCCGGGCGCGGTCCTCGGTGGAGAGGGCGGCATCGTCGAGCACGTTCTCGGTCTGGGCGGCGCGCTCGGCCTGGGCCTTGAGGTGCTCGAACTTCTCGCGCTGGAGGTCGAGGGCGTCGCGCTTGCGGGCCTCGCCCAGCGCCACCACGAAGCTGCGCAACAGCGGAGTGAGGGCCTCGGGATCGACCGTGGGGGCGGCGAGGATCTGGAGGGTGTGCTCGCCGAGGGCGGCGGCGGCACCGCGGGTGAGGCCGAGGAGGGCCCCGCCAGCGATCCGCTCCATCTCGTCGGCCGCGCGGCCGGCAGCGGTGAGGCGGTTGAGCAGGGCCTCCCGGGTCTGGCGGGTCTCGTCCAGCGTCCGCGCCAGGCGGAGCACGGTGGCGCTCAGTTCGGAGAGCGTGGCGGTGGCCACCTTGACCTTCCACCGGCGCTGCAGCTCCTCCTGGATCTCGCGGTACCCGCGTCCGCCGGCGAGCGCCTCGACCAGCCAGGGCCGCGCCTCCTCGGGCAGGGCGTGCCACCGGGCGTCGGCGCGGAGGCTGCCATCGAGGGTCTGGACGATGGTGGCCCGATCCGCAGGGTTCACGGCGTGATCCCCTCCTCCGCCAGCCAGTCGCGCCCGGCCGCCGTGATGCGCCAGCCGGCCAGTTCCGGGGACATCGGGGAGGAGGACCGGGCGGCCATTCCCTTGTCCGCCAGGTAGGCCAGCTCGGCGCGGAGTCCCTCCGGCTCGACCGGCATCCCCTCGGCCCGGAGGAAGGAGTGCAGCAGGGATCCTGACAGCGCCCGGGGCTTGGCGGCCTCCAGGTACCGGAGCAGGCCGATGCGAACTTGCTGGCGGATCTCGGGCGTCATCATCGGGGGCGGTCCCGGTCCAGGGCTCCGGTGTTCTTGAGGATGGTGATGATCTGGGAGGGCAGATCGTCCATGCGGGCATGGACCTCGCGAAGGCCGCGGTTCCACTCCGTGCGGATTTCATCCACCGCCTCAACGAAGGCGGCGTGGTCGGTTTCCCTCGCGGAGCGCAGCCCACCGATGCTGCGCTCCAGTGCGTCCATGCGGACCTCGATGCGCTGCGTGGATTCGAGAAGTTCCTGCCGGGTGGCGTAGGTGGCCTTCAGCGCCACCTCGAGGGGCTGCGGGTCGATGCGGGTGGTCTCAGGCCGGCCGGACAGGCGGCGCCAGGTGAAGATCACGTTGCCCAGCAGCAGGAATAACGTGAGGAGCTGCATCAGCAGCCAGCCTTGGGGGATCGAGGGATCGGGCATCGGATCGGGCACTCTGCGGCGTTCGGCCCGCAGGGTAGCCCCCTGCCCGCCCTCCCGGTCCAACGATTGTGAGGAACGTCGCGCCGTTGACCGCCGCCGCCGCAAGGCCCATTCTGAGGGCGATGTCTCCGGCGAATCCGGCGCTTCCGTTGGCCTGCTCTGCGCAGCCGTGGAAGTGGAAAGTTGGCCCCTCAGCGTTGGCGCGCTGGGGGGTCTTTCGGTTGGGGCGTCACCCGACGCCGTGCAACGTCCGCCTGAAGAGATCCAAGACCCTCCACGTTGCCACCAGGGAGCCCACCCACAGCCCAGTCCAGACCGCGAACCACCCCGGGGCATCCGCCATGTCGATCCAGTAGCTCAGAGTGGTGCTGACAAGGAGCACGAGATTCCAGAGAATGGCCGCCGTGAAGAACTTGAGCATCCGATCGAAGTGGCCGAACCGCTTGAGGGACTCCACCACCGCATTACTGGACAGCGAACATAGAAGCGCCTGGCCCGTCGCGAGGAATCCGACGGCCACCCCGGCTACCGTGGCGGATGTGGCCATCAGATCCGTCAGCCGTGCGGGCATGAGATCGGGGGCGAATACCAACTTCCAGCAGAAGGTGCCCGCAGCCATGACCCAAGGGGCCGTATCCTCGGCAATCCTGCTCCATGTCACGCCTGGACGCCGGTGTTCCACATCCTTAGAAACGGTGGCGGTGTTCATCCCACGCCTTGTGAGCCGCTTCGGCACGTCGGTGGTAGTACTCCTCCACGTCGCGAGTCGGCTCGATATACTGGTCGGAGACGAGGCTGGCGTCGAGCAAATCCAAGGTGTTGATCTTGTCCTCCGGCGGGAAATCCGCATGCAGTTTGAGCCGATCTACAAGGCGCCCTTCGCGGCGCTGAAACATCCAGTCTTTGGCCATCGCCAGCACGCCCGTAGAATCGAGGGTGGAGTGGCGCTTGCGCCCGACTGATAGTTCGATGGTGAGCCATCGGGTGCCCGCGTCCCGTGCCGCTTCGATGAACTTCCTGGTGGACGCGGCTTGGGCGTCCTGGGGATTCATGCCCAAGACGTGGGCACGAATCTCCAGCTTCCTCGGCCGCTCCATCTTCTTGAGGGTGTTCTCCACGTCTGGTTTCAGGATCGGGTCGAACAACGGAAGGTTCGACTCGCAGCCAATGAAAAGGTGGCGGAATGCATCCGTTGTGGAGATGGCGCCCTTCGCCCTCTGATAGACCAGCACGTTGCTGCCTGCGTCATAAAGGAAAGCCGCAGGGATTGCCATGCCCTCATCTTCCCGGGTGGTCACCGCCCGCTCGTCGATGTGTTTACCGGCCACCATGGCCGGCTGATCAAGGTTGAACCGAATGAAGTCGCCGATCCGGAGGTTCCCCAGTTTCTTAAGCCTGGCCAGACGGGATCCAACCCCTTTGTGGATGATCGTCCGAGCCTCCCGTGTCTGTTCGATCCGTCGATCCAATCGTTCCGCGATTCCAACCGTTCGAACGGGGCCTGAACTGGCCTCAACAAGCAGGAAAAAGTCGAAGCGGATCTTCTTCTTCATTGGGTGGGGAACAAGGAGAGATTCCTATTCCCGTCTCCCGATCTGCAAGCCCCCCTTCGGGGTATTGAGGGGGTGGGTCGGGGTGCCGGGAAGTGGGTTATGTCCCACCCGTTTCGTCGGGGGCGGTGTCTGCACTGCCGGCTGCCGCGTCCTTGGCGCGGCCGGTCTCCCCGGGCCCTGGGCCTTTACGCCCTGCGCCTCCTCCTCCTGGCCCTCCGCCTCCTCCGCTGCGCTCTAATCTGCGCGCCTCCCGCATCGCCGCCTTCATCTCCTTCGCATGCCACTCCGCCACCTCCCGGGCGGCAATCTCCTCTTCGCTCTCCTCCACCCCCATGGGACTTCCCTCCCCCGCATTCCCAGAACTGATTGAACCCTTTTGGGGACCATAGTGCATTCCATGCACTATGGTCGATTTATTGGGCTTTTTCGATTTCGTGCGGCCCGGTGGATAGGCTGCATGCGCATCGACTTGGAAGCCCTTTCCCTTGAGGTAATCCACCAACGCCAAGCGGATAAACGTGGACCTGTCGCGCCCATCTGCGGCGCTAGCGGCGTCCACCTCGCCCAGCAATCCGCGGTCGATGGCGAGGGCGATCACTGTTTGGCCAGATGCGCGCTGTCCAGGCACCGCCGTGTATTACACCTGCCCGCTCCTAAGGTCGAGCTTGGGCTTGACGTTGGTGCATGATTCAATTATACACCTTCGCGTGAAGCGCGGTGCCGTTACATCGAAGACTCGCCGGACAGTGATCGCGCTCTGGTTGCCGGATGAGATTCTGAGCGCGCTGGATGCCTATGTGGACCAGCAGGACTTGGATCGATCGAAGGTCGTCAGGGCCGCCATCAAGGAGAAACTAGGGCTGGCCGCATCGCCACACCTCAAGGAGGCCGCATGAGCACGCCGAGGGAAGGATCGCGAGAGTCGGCGCGGGTGGAACCTGGATGGGGGGTGTGCCCTGAATGCGGGGTTCTGGCGCGCGCAGAGCGATGCGGCGAGTGCGAGGACGAGCCGCGCCTGATGACGGAATCGGAAGTGCGGGCGCTGCGGGATGCCGTGTACGGAGTGGGGACGAGCGATGCGAACTGGGATGCCTGCAAGGTGAACTGGATGCGGCCCGGCTCCATCGCCTTCCTCCGGGAGCATGCGGCACTGATATCAGTTTGTCCCCCCGGGGCGGGAGGTGGGCGATGAATGACCGCCCATTACGCCGTGAGTCGAGCAAGTCGGTCGAGCAGGGCCAGCAAGCGGGCCTTCGCGGCCTGGTGATGCTGCCTGCGTTTCTGGGTCTCCTCGTCGGAATGGGAGGATCTGGGTGGGGGCTCGATCTCGGTCCTGGGGATCGCGGCATAGGTCTGGCAGGCAGCCCTGAAGCGGCTTCGGCGCCACCATCGCACATCCTCCTCGATGACCCGGCACTGCGTCCGCAGATCGGGCAGGGAGTCCATGTGGCGGGTGTGGAGGTTGAGGTAGGTCGCGTCCTCGATGAGCGTCTTCCATTCCTGGATACGGGTGCGGAACAGGCGCCGCCTGTCGGCAGCCTCGCGCACGATGGTGAGGGCGTGGGTCCAGTAGCCGAGGATGAAGCCGGCACCGAGTCCGATGAGGAGGGAGATCGCTTCGGATCGGTAGCCTTCCATGTGCTGCTCGCTTTGGGTGGGGTGCTGGTGGGTTATCCGATCGGGAAGTGGCTCGCCATCCACTGCTCGGGGATGTGGGGTGCCTGGGCTGAGCGTCTGTTTGAATGGCGGGTCGTCAAGCGCGGAGGTGGGCGATGAAGCGTGCGCGGTTGCCCGCGGCGGGGTGCGATGGGGAATGGCTGGTGGAGGTGCTGGCGGGCTGGGCCCTGTGTCACTGGCCGTGCGCGCGCTGGCGGATGGGCGGATGGGTGGTGCCGAGCTTTGACCAGGTTCGGGATGTGATGGCCGCGGCGCTAGGGCTGGCCGGGATCGATCCTCACCAGGGTGCGGATGCCGTGGCGGGTGAGATAGCGGTGTTTCCCCTGGCGCCCGCTCCGAGTCTCGAAGGTGAGGACAAGGGTCTGCTCCGATCCGTGCTTCGCCGGATCGTAGGGATATTCGATCCACTGAAAGTCCGCGCGGGTGCCGGCATCGCTGCCTTTGTGGATGGACACTGGTTCTCCATCGAGTTCGAGGCGCAGAAAGATTGCCTCCGGGCGACAATTCTCCACGACGAGGCTGACCGGCCGCGAGTCCTCCACCTTCGGATCGACCTCGTTCCGGTAAGCGCTGAGTACACGCGGGTAGGAGGCATTGATGATCGTCTTGGGGCGCTCGCGGCGGCTGACGAGGGTGGTGAAGCGTCCGTCGGAGAGGACGTAGGCGGGGGCATCGCCCCGGTGCTCGATCTCGACGAGTTGGGCGTCTCGTTCCGCCGCGCGGCGCTCCGCGGCCATCGCGCGTCCTCGCTCGCGCCAGTACAGGATCAAGGTGGCGAGGGCGCAGATAGTAAGGACTCCGTTGAGGGCGATGCTCCAGGTGGTGGCGTCCATGCCGCGGAGTATTCGATCCGGGATAGGGGCAGCAACTCCGGAGGTGGGCGATGAGCCGGCCCATCTCCGCCCGACTAGCCGTAGGGGTTCTTCTCCTTTGCCACTGCGGTAGCAACGTCCTTGGTGAAATCAACGGACTGCGCAATGCGTCGGCCAACCTCTTCGGCGCTCAAACTCGTATCAGATATGATCTCCATGAGGCGCAATCCGTGGATCAAATGCGACTCGTAGGACGGGAAGGGAACCACTTGCCCGGTAGCGCTCGCTATGTTCTGTGCAAGGGCCTCGCTCTGCTCGAACTTTGCCTTGCCGATCTCGATTCCAAGAGCGCGGCGGTGCCGGATCTCCTCCGCTTTGGCGGCGCGCCTGGCAGCCACGAGAGACCCCCAGAATCCGATGACCGCACCGATCAGACCCGAAGCGGCGCTGACGATGGCATGCATGATGGTCTCGCTCATAAGTGGGTCGGGTCGGTGGTCTCCCTATTCTCAGCAATGCTTGGCCTGGTCATTGGCCATTGGGTTGCGATGCGCGTGTTGGATGCGCAATTGAAGGTGCCTTTTAAGGACGACGGGAGGCGTTGGCGATGAAGACTCTCCTGTCACTCATCGAGTTCCGCGTCGATCGGTTCGATGGGGCTCATGGTCAGGGGGACGTTGACGTGGAGCATCCCCCGCCATCGGGTGACGTCAATCCGGGAGGTGGATTCGGCGCCTGCTACGACCCCCTCCGGGGAGGCCCGAGAATAATCTGAGTGTCCCGATCCGGCGCCCAGCCAGTGACAATCATACCGAGTACCAACAACCCGTCCTCATCGTCATGAATACCCAGCTCTTCGAACAAGTGATTCACCAGATCCAGCAGCGCGGGATCTGTGAGGTCCCGGCAATCCGCTTCGAGGACCCAGCCCTCCGGAAGACGGAGGCGGCGCGACAGTATGCTGAGCGCCAGAAGGCCACGATCGTCTGCATCCAGACCGAAGGCCTGGATGATCTGCTTAAGCCCGCGGGCCCGCTGCACGCCCACGGGGAGAGTCCAGGTGATGTGAAACCCCTTGCCCTCGGTGAAGGTGTACCGGTGGATCCATCCAGTGGCGACCATCCGGTCCAGGACGCGCACGTAAAGGGCGTTCAACTCGGCATCGGCGAACATGGCGGGATGGTGGCGGATTCCGCGGCGTCCTCAACCCGGGAGATCGGGCGATGAGGGGGGGTGATGGGATGGGCGCCTGCTTCTTTAGATCGGATGCAGCCCATCGGGATTTTCTGGGTGCGGTTTCCCACCTCGCTCGGCGTTATTCCAGAAGGCTACACATCCATCTGTGTGCCACGAGTCCACGAGGCACCAGACGAGCACTTCCGTCAGCGAAGCTTCCGGCTCCACATCTTCCAGGACCTTCGCGAGGGCCAGTTGCGCTGCCCACTCGAGGCGCTTCCGAAAGCACCACGTCTCGATCGGGTTCATGGAAGGAAGTTCCCCGCTGTCTAGCGCCTGGCGCAGCCGTGCGGAAAGCGTTTCTCGAGTGGTCATCTCGATTCTCGCTGCGTCCATCCAGAACTCAGGATCTGCGGGGGGCGGCAATTCGGACGGCCACACAACCGGAGCAGCCCGGTCTGCCGCCACACACCAATCCACTACCTGCATCCACACACTCATGACCCAGACAATCTCCGACCGATACCCCGAGACGCTCAAGCCGCATCCCTTGATCGCGCCATTTCCGCGGTGGGATCCGGAGGGGCAGGAGTGGTGCGCGTTTGTGGATGACATCCGGGAGCACGGGGTGCTGGAGCCGTTGTGGATCACGGAGGGCGGGTTGGTGGTGGATGGGGAGACGCGCCGGCGGGCGGCGGTGGAGGCGGGCCTGGCGGCGGTGCCGTGCCGGGTGGTGGCGGAGGAGGAGGTGGCGATGGTGGTGCTGCGCAACCTCCAGATGCGCCGCAACCTCACCAAGAGCCAGATCGCCTATGTGGGGTATCCGGCGGTGCGCGCCCTGCACGAGGCCGTGCGGCAGCGGCACGAGGAGGAGCTACGCCAGGGCACCTGCCGTCCCAATGGCGCGGCGCCGAGTGTGCAGGCCCTGGCGGATCAGCTCGGTGTCTGCCGCCGCCTGTTCTACTACGCGGCGGAGATCCACGCCTTGTTCGAGCGGCGGCCGGATCTGCGGGAGCGGGTGGAGCCGACGATCCTGGGGGATGAGCGGGCGGGGCTGGGGGGCGTGTACGCGGGGCTGGAGTCGCTGTTGAAGTGCGAGGAGCGGGAGGCGAAGCACGGGATCGCGCACACGGGGGGTCGGCCGGCGGATCTGGACCGGCAGCTCGAGCTGTTCGAGGAGGTTTTCACGCGGACGCTGACGCCGCGCTTCGAGTACTGGAATCACTGGACGCCGGAGATCCGCACGGAGGCGCTCTCGCGGATCGCGCCGGCGCTGGCGGGTGCGCCGGATGATTTCCTGTACGGGCTGGAGCGGAAGATCGCTTACGAGAGGAAGAAGCGGTCGATGGCGAGGCAGCCCGGCGTGGAGGTGCGGTAGCCGGTGGAAGGCCCTGAGCGATGGATCGATTCTCCCCCAATCCCCACCCTCACGAGGCGCACGCCGCGCAAGCGCCTGGTGCGGTAGCTTCCCAGTCGCCCCCGGCATGCGGCACTCTGCCGGGTGGCACACCATCGGGATGGGGGCCGCACGCTTCCTCGGCGGCGCTGGAGCGGGGGGCGGAGCGGATGCGCCTGCTCCTGGCGGCGAGGCCGCTGCTGGAGGCGGGGGTGCCGATGCGGGCGGTGGCGGGGCGGGTGGGGACGAGCGTGGCCACGCTCTCGCGCCTGGTGCGCCAGTGCGCGGGGCGGGAGGGGCTCTCGGCGGTGGAGATGGCGCCCGAGTACGACCGGTGCGGGCGGGCGCCGGTGCATGAGCTGACGGAGGAGGAGGCGCTGGCGCTGCGCGGGCATGTGCTGGCCAAGAGCACGGGGACGGGGACGGGGCAGACGCGGTTCCTCCTGGCGGTGGAGCAGTTCGCGGGGCACCCGGCGTGCCGGGAGGAGACGCGGGCCTTCATCCTGGCGGAGCTGGACATGGCGGCGGCGTGCCGAAGGGCGCCGCGGTGGCCGGCGGGTTGGCGGCGGGGGGCGTACCCGACGCGGCAGGAGGCGGGGCTGTTCCGGGGACGCAAGGCGGCGCTGGCGACGCAGCAGACGGAGCGGCGGGCGCTGGAGTGGGTGGATGAATCGGGCGCCCGGCTGCCGATGGGGCCGCACACGCTGTGGGAGATGGATGACATGAGCTGCAACGAGCCGGCGGCCTCGGTGGATCCGGACACGGGCGAGCCGATCCTGACGAGGCAGGTGCTCTATACGCAGGATGTGTACTCGGCGGCGCTGCTGGGGTTCACGCAGGTGGCGCGGTCGCGGGATGCGTACCGGACGGAGGATGTGGCGGATCATGTGCGGGACAGCTTCGCGGCGCACGGGATGCCGGCGATCCTGCGGCTGGAGATGGGGAAGATCTGGGCGGGGTCCTTCTTCGAGGGGTTCGTGCCGGCGGTGCCGGGCTGGCCGCGGGAGGAGCGGTGGGGCGGGTTGTCGCCGCTGGTGCGGGTGGTGCATACGCACCAGAGCAAGGGGAAGGGCGGGATCGAGGGGGCTTTCAACCTGGTGCAGGCGATGGGGGCGCACCAGGCGCTGGGGATCGGGCGGGTGCGGGGGGAGTTCGAGGAGGCGACGCGGGCGGTGACCCGGGGGGAGATCGAGCGGTTCTGGACGTTGCCGGAGGCGGGCGACGGGTTGGAACGGGTGTCGGAGTGGTTCAACGCGCGGCCGAAGCGGCGGGCGGCCCTGGGGCGGGAGCTGGTGGCGCCGGTGGATCTGCTGCGCGGGGCGCGGGGGCCGGATCTGCCGCCCGGGGAGGCGTGGCGGCTGTGCCCGGTGAAGCGGGTGGCCACGGTGCGGGGCGGGCATGTGGAGGTGACGCTGAAGCATTACCCGCGCCCGTTCCGGTGGGTGGTGAACGGGGTGGATGGAGCGCACCTGGACCATGGGTGCCGGGTGCTGGTGGCCTTCCATCCGGGGCGGCCGGAGGAGGGATGCCATGTGTTCAATGCGGAGCTGGGCCCGCGGAACCGGGATGGGCTCAAGCGCGGGGAGCGGATCCTGGTGGCGCCGGCGGCGGAGTGGGTGCCGCAGGTGGATCTGAGCGGCCGGGCGGATTTCACGGTGCGCAAGGCGGCGTCGGCCGCGGCGGTGCGGAACTTCCGGGCGATCGGGGCGACGCTGCGCACGGCGTCGGTGCAGGACAGCCACGGGCGCGTGGAGCGTGGCCAGGCGGGCGGTGCGGTGGTCCGGCCGCAGGCTGGCTCACGCCCGGCGGCCGCGCGGCCGGCTCCCGGCCGGACGGTGGCGCCGGCCCGGACGGAGGAGGATCTCGCCGATCTGGATCCCGGCGAGCCGGCGGTGCCGCGGGAGCGGTGCGCCGGAGGTGGATTCGCGGCGAGCCTGGAGGATCTCGCCGAACTCATGTGAACCCCCCAACCGAAGGAAAGCGTATGTCGGATCGAATCGTACTGTCCCCCGCCCGAACGCCCGTGGCGGAGCCGCCGGAGGAACCGCGGCCCAGGCCGGCGCCGGATGGCGCGAAGGTGTTCGAGGGAATCAACATCGGCGGTCACACGGTAACCGAGTCCACCGAGCATCTGCCGGAGGATCAGCGGCTCCTGGTGCGCTGGCTGCACCATCACGCCCGGGAACAACGATGGACCTGGGATCAACTGGTCGCGGCGGTCGGGTACAGCTCGACGACCTGGTCGAGGATCTTCCGCGACAAGTACCGGTACGCGGAAGGTGAGGCGCGGTCCGGGGAGCGGATGCCGGTCACGGATCAATGCCAGGCGATCGCCCGGTACAAGGCGACGTGGGAGGCCAGGCAGGCGGTGACGCAGACGGGGTTCATCGAGACGTCGATCTGGCGATGGGTGGATGCGATCTGTCGGCGGGCATTCGTACGGCAGAAGATCGCGATGATCTTCGGAGCGTCGCAGATCGGGAAGTCGGAGTGCGTGCGCGAGCGGCAGCGCCGGAACAACCACGGGCAGACGACGTATGCGGAGATGCCTCCGGCGAGCGGGGTGCAGCTCATGCTGCGGACGATCGCCGAGGCGCTGATGGTGCCGAGCCATGCTGGGTTCGACAAGTTGCTGGCGAACGTGTGCAAGGCGCTGGACGGCTCGAAGCTGTTGATCGTCGATGAGATTCACCGGGTGTTCACGACGTATCAGAGGGGGAGCGTGATGCGGTGCCTGGATACGCTGCGGTACATTCACGACCAGACCCGGTGCGGGATGGTGCTGGTGGGGACGAATGTGATGCGGGACCAGCTCCGGCGGGGGGAGTTCTCGCTGTACCTGGAGCAGTTCCGCCGGCGGGCGCGGACGATGATCCTGCAACTGCCGTCGTCGCCGCCGCGAGAGGATCTGGACCTGATGTCGGAGGCGTTCGGACTGCCGCCGGCGACGGGGGATGCGGAACGGGTGCTCCTGGAGGAGGCGAAGGCAAATGGGTTCGGGGCGGTGAAGATGCTGCTGCAGGACGCGAGCGAGCGGGCGCACAAGCGGCGCCGGCCGATCGCCTGGGATGACTTCGTGTGGGCGCACGGCTTCGCGATGAAGATGACCCTCGAGGATGGGGAGGTGCGGCCATGAGCACGCCCAGGATGGACAGGGATCCCCTGGCACCGACTCCCGAGGAGGTGCTGGTGCGGGCGAAGGCGGAGCGGCTGAGCCTGGCGGAGCTGTCCGCCGAGATCCGGCGGTGCGAGCTGGGCATGGCGTGCGCCGCCAATGAGGCGGCCCGGCGGCGGTTCGAGTGGCGCCGGGACGTGATGACCCGGGAGGTGGCGGTGCGGGCTGCGGCCTCGGATCGGCGGGGGGAGGGTACGGTCCACGTCTCGCTGACGGGGCTGGACCCGGTGGAGAAGGAGTTGGTGTCCACGCTGGTGGCGGTGCTGTGCGACCCGGCGCTGGCTGGGTCGAGGCAGCGCTTGAGGGAGGGCCGGATGGCCCTGGTGGTGCGGGATGGGGAGGTGGAGTGGGCGGGGTCTGGGGAGGGCCGTATATGACGCCGAACACCTGTGAGCATTGCCGCTGGTGGCACGAGTGGCCCCAGCAGCCGAACCCGAAGCGGCGCTTCGGCGAGTGCCGGCATTCGCGCCCGGTGCTGGCGTCCATGACCAACGGCTCGGGCGTGGTGAGCAAGTGGCCGAGCACGGGACACCAGGACTGGTGCGGGGACTTCATGCCCCGGACCGGGGCGGCCGCGAACTTCAGCCCCTGAACCCGACCATGCGCACGTTGATCGGTTTGGTGATGGGAATCGCCATCGCGGTGGCGGTGGGGACCGTCGTGTTCGCCGCAATCCCTTGGTGGGTGACGCTGCTGGTGGGGGCGGGGGCGGTGTTGCTGGTGCCTGTCGCATGCCTGGCATGCCTGGCCTGGATGGCCATGGGCGACCCCGGGTTGAACGGCGATCCGGAGCGCGATGGAGGCTGGACGGACGAGGAGATCAGGCGTGCCGACCGCGGCGCCGCGACACGCTCTGCAACCCGGCGCCGGGAATCGTGAGGAGGACATCATGACGCAGCAGAAACTGACAGTGCTGGTGACGGAGGCGGTGCAGCTCGACCGGAAGATCGCGGAGATGCAGGACCGGTTGAAGGAGGTGAAGGCATTGTTGATCGGCGAGGGGGCCGGGCGTCCGGATGAGCACACCGCCACCGAGGGCGGGGGCACGTCCTGGACGGCGGTGGGGTGCGATGGGTGCATCGCGCGGGTGACGTGGCCCGCGCCCGCGCTCAAGAGCAAGATCAGCGGCGAGGGGCGTACGATCGAGAAGGTGCGAACTCTGGCCGGGTCGGCGTTCGAGCGGTTGTTCCGGCCGGTGCTGGCGTATCAGCCCGTGCCGGATTTCCGGGATGAGGCGGTGGTGTTGCTGGGGAGGGCTGCCCCGAAGCTGATCCGGGCGGTGGAGTCGGAGAGTGCCCCCAAGGTCGCGTTCGAGACCAAGGAGGTGGTGGTGGCATGAGAGTCCGGGAGCCGGCCTTCGAGCCCTGCCCTGAGCATTGTGTGTCCGCCATTCGGCCGGGCGATGCAAGGGCCATCGCCAACGCGTTCGCCAGGTGGAGGGAGAGGCGCGGGTTTGATGCCGGCAAGTGGCGGTCGGGCACTCACAGTGTGATGTTCCAGCCGAGGGAGGTCCGTGCGGAGGCTCGTGCGGAGGCTCCACCGAAAGCCGAGGTGACGAGGGAGATGTTGGTCGATGCGCGGCGGCGGGCGGCCAGGAGTCGGAGCCCACAGAGGCTGGAGGATGCGCGGGCGAAGATCGCCAGGGCAGCGTTGGGAGGGAGGAGGCAGTTCACCGTGCTGGATGTGGCCTGTCACTACGGATCCCTCGAAGCGGCTCGTGTTGCAGTGCGCAAGGCGTGGCGCCTGGGGTGGGTCCGGCTGGTGCATCGAGGTGTCCCGGGCCGAAACGCCCTGCCGGCGCTGTGGGAGTACCTGCCATCCTGATCATGCAACCTCACCTCCTCCCCCAACCCCTGATGATCCCGGTGCCGGGTCGTGGCGCGCGGTACAGCCTCGTGCAGCCCTACTCGTATCAGTGGAGCCTGGGCGATCGGGATCTCCGGATCATCGTGCCGCGCGGCACGATTTCGGACGGCGCCAGTGTCCCCCGAGTGCTGTGGACGATCACGGGGATCACGCCGGATGGGCTGCACCGGCCCGCCGCGCTCGTGCATGACTGGTTCTACCGTCATCGAGGCGAGGTCATGGTGGGGCGTCGATGGGCGGGCTGTTCGCATTGGGAATCGTTGGTGACGCATTGGACACGGGATGAATCGGACAGGCTGTTCGCCCGGCTGCTGCGTGAGTCAGGGGTCAGCAAGCCTCGACGCCGGCTCATGTACCTGGGAGTGCGCGTGGGAGGATGGATGGCGTGGCACTTGGCGGGCCTCGACCGATCTGAATGACCCGATGACTGAGAAGCAGCGAAAGTGGTACCTGAGGGAATGGAGCAAGGCGTTTCGCGCCCACTGGTCTGGCGTGCGCCGGGGCGAGGTGGTGGTCCGTCCAGGTCGCGCGCCCGCGGATCCCGTGCGGGATGACGTGGTGCGTGTGGCACAGGCCCGGCGGTTGCGGCAAGGGGGCGGCGGACTATCGGCCGACGATCTGCGGCGGGCCTGCCACATCCTGGCCGTCGGAAAGGATGTGTCGTCATGGGCGCTGACCAACAAGCAGCTCGATCGGGTGGTGGCGTTGTTCAGGCGGCTTGCCGGGTTGAATCTTGGCGCCGTCCTGGTGGGCGTGGAGGCAGATGCTGAAGCCGCGCGCCGGCAGCAGGTCGGTGGCTTGCCCGATGCGGATCGCAAGCGGGTCCTGTACTCCCTGGAGCGTGTCGAACTGCCTCCCCAGTACGTGGAGGAGTTGAGTCGCGACAAGTTCGGTACCGGCAATTGGCGGTCATTGCCCGGACCTCAGTTGTACCAGCTCTTGATCACCGCGAAGGCCAGAAGCGTGGCTCGCGCCGTGGCCGACCGCGCCAAGGTGAACCTCCAGACCACCCTGTGAACCCGACTCAAAACCAACTCGTCCTCGCCGAACTGGTGCGCCGCCACGGGCAATGGGTGCCGATGCCCGAGCTGGCGGCGGCCTCCGGTGCGTATGCCGTCCACTCACGGATCTCGGACTTGCGGGCGGCCGGGCTGGAGATCGAGGTGAAGGTGGTCGGGGTGCGGCCCCGGCACAGCTTCTACCGCCTGGTCAGCGCCGTGCAGGAGCATCTGCCGCTATGACGCTGGCGTTCGCGGAACGGTGTGTGGAGCGATTGGCGGCGCGGCTGCAGCCATTCAGTGAACGCATGGCGGTTGTGGGGTCGATTCGGCGCCGCCGCGCTGAGGTCGGGGACATCGACCTGGTGGCGATCCCAAAGGTCGAGCAGGAGCCCGACCTGCTCGGGACCGTCGTGACCCAGCGGAATCTCCTGGCGGCCGAGGTGGGTTCCTGGTGCCAGGCCGAAGGCTGGCCTCTGACGAAGGATGGAAGCAGCTACCTCTCGTGGATTGCCCGCGGGGTCCAGGTGGACCTGTGGTTTGCGACCCCCGCCATCTGGGGCTCCCTGTTGCTCTGCAAGACGGGCAGCAAGGAGCACAACGTCTGGTTGTGCATGCGGGCCCTGGACCTCGGCGGCAAGTGGAATCCCCATCACGGGCTCTACCTGGACGGGCGCGTGGTCGGGGAAGATGAAGCCCTGATCTACCGAGCCCTGGGCCTGCCGTTTTTGGATCCGATTTTGGAGCGCGATGAACCCGCGTTCCGTTCCGTGCGCCCGATCGTGCCATGAGTTCCCCCGAATCCTCTTCAGCGTCGCCCGCGCAAGGCGAATGGCTCAGCCCGGCAGAATGGGCCGCCAAGGTCGGCGTCAGCCGCGCATCGGTGTACCGGTACATTGCCGAGGGCGACATCCCCCAGACCTTCGTGATCTACGCTGGGCGCCGGCGCATCCGCCTTGCCGCCGCGTCCCTGCCCTATTGCCTGGCCCTGTGGCGGTCCCGCCGGGGCGAATAGCCGCCTTCCCACCGGTCGGGCCCAGGGCCTGGCACCTCCCTCCCGCTGCCGCCGCCCAAGGCTCCTCCGAAAAGGGTGGCACGACCCTTTTCATGCCCCCTCCCGACAGCGCCTGTTGTGGAAAAGTCTGAAAAGGGTTTCCGTCCCAGCCCAAGCCGCCTCCGTTCAAGCGCTTAGCCCCTTCTTCGGTCTGTTTCAGACTTTCTGTGGTCTCTCACGGACAGCTCCTGGGTGCCCATGAAGTAGCGGTCGGATTCGAAGTAGCGGTAGCTGATCGACGCGACCCAGGGGATCCCTTCGTCCAGACCCGCCAGTCCGGGAAGGGCTGGACTGCCGACCGATCGGATGGCGACGCAGCCCTGGGCAAGGGCTTCTGTCGGAGTGGCCACGGCCAGGGCCAGCACCGACGGGGAGATGACGGTGATCAGGGAACGCAGGGAGGAGTGGGTTGGGTTCATGGGAGTAGCAACTTCAAGGGTTGATGAAAGGGAGTTCGAGGCCCGGGAAGATCAGGGCTCGGCGAGGACGTAGAACCGCAGCTGGCCGGGTGCCGCGTTCGGGTCGTTGAAGGCGAGGACGCCATCCTCGGAACTGGCGATCGCGAGGGTTTCCCAGGTGTTGAAGTCGGATGAGGCGCGGATGGCGTAGGAACGTCCCGGTTCCACCTGGGCCTCGATCCGGGTGACGCCGCCGGCCTTGGCGATGTGGGTGAACTGCAGCGCCGACATGGGCTGGAGGAAGTGGCTGAGAATCTGGTGGCCGAGCCGGAAGCCGGCTGCCTGGGCCTGTTGATTGGCGAAGTTCCAATGGATCCCACCGAAGATGCGGCTGATGCCCGCCTCGTTCGCCGCCGCGTCGAACCCGGAGAAGCTGCGCTCGACGCCGGGGGTCCCTTCCGAACCGATGGAAAAGGGGATGGTATCGGTGCCGAAGAACCCTGCCAGGACCGTGGCGGAACCCCGGCTGAACGTGCTGTGCCCGGAGGTGTATTCCGGGAACGGCGGGGTGGGGATGAGGGACAGCCATTCCGGATCCGGGTCGGTGTTGGCGTTGGTGTCGGTGGCCGCTTCGCGGATCGCGGTGAGGGGACGCCATAGGTCGTAGGCAAACTTGGCGTCCCAGCAGGAGATCGCGGCGTCGGCATTGGCGAGATTCAGGAGCGCGAAGAGGCGCGCGTTGTCGGCGAGCGTGACGGACCGTGCCGCGCTGACCGCCTGGGCAATGCGGTTCCAGTGGCCGGGCGGGGTGACCGTGCCGGCGCCGTCGTTCCAGAACCAGGCGACCTCGGTCTGGTCGGCGCTCCGTACCGTGCCGGTGGCGCTGCCGTAGGCCTTGACGAGGTTGAACTCGAAGGCGTAGGCGACGGTTTCGATGCCGGGCGGGGGTTGGGGACGGAACTGGGCGCCGTGGGTCATGGAGAAAGGGGTTACCAGGCCCCAGCCGGGAAGGAGCGCAGGCGCGAAGGCGGGCGGCGTGGGCTGCCAGCGACCCGGGACGCCGGAGGGGGTGTAGGAGGCTGCTACGTTCCAGCCGTCATTCGCCCGCAACGCCAGGATCGCCTCGGCCACCGACTGGCCCCAGGCGAGTCCGTCCGACTTGGCCGGACCGTCCGGAATGGCGGCGAGCTGGGCGGTGTGGAGGGCCAGGAAGTTTGTCTGGCGCACGTCGGGAACGGTGAACAGTGCGTGCAGGGCCGTGTAGGCCGAGGCGGCGACGGCGGCCTCGATCGAGGCGCCGGCCGGAGCGGCAGGAGCGACATGGTAGGGACGATGGGTTCGCAGGACACCGTTGACGGCGTCGTGGATGGCCAGGTGGGTGATGGCCAGCGCGCGGGAGGCGCGGGGCGGGTTCTCGCGCGTGTCGCGTATGGCTCGCAGAGCGGCTTCGTTCCAATCGATCACCGCATCGGCGCGGGCCGCGGGAAGTGAGACCGACAGGGTGAGGAACAGTGCGGCGACGACGGCCGGGCGCCCGAGGCGCGGGGCCTGGGACGGGGAGGCTTGGAGTCGTGAGTTCATGAATGGAGTAAGCCGGTCTGATGGATTCACGCAAGACTGCCGTGCACAGTGTGGCGCAGCAGGAAAGGCGGGCGTTTTGTGCCCGAACCGGCGTGGGAAGACCAAGTCTCCGGGGTGAAATGCCGGGATTCGTTGGCGAACTGGCGTTGGCGCGGGGTGAAGTGCGGGATCGGCACCCCAGCAACGGTCCCAGCGGCAGTCGCTCCCCTGCCCAGTTCTGCCGGATCGTCCCCAGACCCAACCCAGGCTGACCGTTCCATCGCCCGATCCAAGATAAAATGTCAGGCGATAAATGGATGACCGAATTCCTATAGTAAGGCAGGCGTTTAGTTGATGACGGCACGATGCTGTCCTGGATCCGGGAAATCCAACTTCGGGCCGCTGGGGATGAGCTAGTCGCGGGTCGTCAACATTGAAGATGCCGGTGTTTTTATAGATTCGGTAACGGTCAATAGTACTTAGCCTGACCTACTATATTTGAAGCCTTCCAGCTGATCGCCGCCCATCAGGATGCTTGGTGAAACGGTCAATGTTCGTCCGCCTGACCCATTGTTGGATAGCCTTTCGGCTGGGCTCCGCCCGAAGCATGCAGACCGGTCCTCCCCACGATAGTCTGTGCGAACCCGCTCGCCCCCGGCCAAACCGAGACTTCCCCGCGGCGGCCGTTCGAACCCTCAGGCCCAGGGCCCCGGAAGGTCGCGGCCATTCTTGAGCCAGAAAGATCGCTCAGGATTCGGGTCCCGTGGGCTGGCCAGGATTTCCTTGGCCATTCGCGGCGTGTTCGTGTTCGTCTGCCGGGGACGCGCCGAGATGACGAGCATGGTGTTCCAGTTGGTGGGTGGGATCGGGTTGTTCCTGATGGGGATGGTGTTGCTGACCGACGGGTTGAAGGCATTCGCCGGCGAGTCGCTGAGGGTGGCCCTGGTGCGGTTCACAGGCACTCCCCTCAAGGCGTTCGGTTCCGGCGCACTGGCCACCGCCCTGGTCCAGTCCTCGAGCGCGACGACGGTCACCGTGATTGGGTTTGTGAGCGCGGGGTTGCTGACCTTCCCCCAGGCGGTGGGAGTGGTGATTGGCGCCAGCCTGGGGACCACCGGCACCGGGTGGATCGTATCAGTACTCGGACTGAAGATCAGCGTTGGGTTCTACGCCCTGCCCCTGGTCGGGATCGGGGCCTTTCTCAAGCTGCTGGCGCGGGGTCGAGGACGGGCCCTCGGCCTGGCCCTGGCGGGGTTCGGGCTGATTTTCGTGGGCATCGAGACCCTGCAGACGGGGATGCAGGCTGCCTCGGGGAGGTTCAGGCTCTCGGAGTTGCCCGGAGGCGGACTCTTCGGGCATCTGCTCGCCATGGGACTCGGGGTGATTCTCACGGTGATCATGCAATCCTCAAGCGCCGCAGTCGCGACCACCCTTACGGCGCTGCACAGCGGGACGGTCAACTTCGACCAGGCGGCCTCGATAGTGATCGGAGCCGCGGTGGGCACCACAGTCACCGGAGCCCTCGCCGCCATCGGCGGAAGCGTATCCGCGAAGCGCACCGCGATCGCGCATGTGCTGTTCAACCTCGCGACCGGGCTGGTGGCGGTGGTCTCTCTGCCGCTCTTTCTGCGGGGCATCCGGTGGGCGCAGGACCATCTTGGTCTCGATCCGGGGGCCACCAGCCTGGCCGCGTTTCACACCGGGTTCATTGCCGTCGGAGTGCTGATTTTCCTCCCCTGGGTGCATCGGTTCTCGGCTTGGATCGAACGTCTCCTGCCGGAGCGGGGCCCCATCCTGACGCGGCACCTCGACGATACGGTGCTGCACGCCCCGGCGGTGGCGTTGGAGGCGACGAGGCGGGCGCTCTGCGAGTCAGCGGCGACCGTGTTTCGCACCTTGCGCGACGGACTCCAAGGGCCTGCGGCGGGGCGGGACGACCCCACTCGGAGGGAAGTCGAGCGGGCCCTTGAAAGGATCCAGGAGTTCTTCACCCGCATTCCCCCCATTGTGGAGGACGCGCCGCTGTCCCGGTTCCGCCTGGCGCAGGTCCATGCAGTGGATCATTTGGTCCGACTGATCGCCCGGTGGGAGGTGCCACCGGGATTACGACACCGTCAGGCGCAGGATCGATTCCGACCCGCCCTTACCCTTTGTCAGGACATCCTTGACACTGCCGAGCGCGGCCTGATCGGAGGTGGCGCCACGGACTGGCTGGCCCGGGTCGAAGGAGATGCATTGGCACTGGCTCAACTGCGCCGGCAGGAACGCCCGGTGGTCCTGAGCGAAACCGCGGGCGGCCAGTGGGGCGCCTCGGCCGCCCTCGAAATCCTCGATGCCATCCGATGGTTCGACCGCGTGGGCTATCACACCTGGCGGATCGCCAACTACCTTGGAGGCGACGGGCAACCCGAACCTCCGGGCGCCGTGGCGCAGGAGGACAAGACCCTGGCCGCGCTGCCGCCCGATCCCCGCACGCCGTAGGACCGCGGTGCGCGGACGCGGAGGGACGGGCTCCGGGCCCCCAGGCCAGGGTGCGAAGCCAACAACGGTTCGCTGGCTCGGTACCGACAACTTGGGGATGCACCGCCGGGCGGGTGGCAGGGATGTTCTGTCTTTCGCGGGCGGGCGGTTCCGGGGAGGATCGGAGGGAGTGAAGCTGAGCGTGTACCTGATTCCGATGCTCATCGTGACGGCCGGGGTGGTGTCATTTGTGGCGTTGCCGCTGGATGTGCGGTTGCGGGGGTTGATCCTGGCGGCGGATGTTTTTGCGGCGGCGGCGGTGGGTTTGATCCTATGGAGGCAAGACCGATGAAGAATGTGATTGCGAATCGAGGCCGACGGGTGCCGGGAATGCCGGCGGGACGGCGGGTATGGATGTGGGGAATGGGCATGGGGTTGGGCCTGGCGATGGTCCTGGGACCGGGGATGACGGCGGGAACGGCGGCGGAGCGGATTCGTCCGTCCAGGGAGCATCCCGGATATTGGGAATACGGGGGGCGTACGGTTCTGCTGCTGGGGGGCAGCAAGGACGACAATCTTTTTCAGATACCGGACCTGGAGGAGCATCTGGAGGCGATGGCGCGGGCGGGGGCGAACTATGTGCGCAACACGATGAGCGACCGGCGGGACGGGGGGTTCGAGGTGTACCCGTTTCATCATCGGGAGGACGGGAAGTACGATCTGGAGCGATGGAATGGTGAGTATTGGCGTCGGTTTGCGGCGTTTCTGCGGGGGACACGAGAGCGGGGAATCATCGTGCAGATCGAGGTGTGGGATCGTTTCGATTATTCGCGGCAGAACTGGGACGGGCACCCCTACAATCCGGCGAACAACGTGAACTATACGCACGAGGCATCCGGACTGGGAGCGAGTTATCCGGATCATCCGGGGCAGAACCGGCAGCCGTTCTTTTTCACCACGCCGGGACAGCGGAACAACCGGGTGGTTTTGCGGTACCAGGAGAGGTTCGTTGAGGAGATGCTGCGTCGCACGCTGCCGGAGCCGCACGTTCTGTACTGCATGGACAACGAGACGGC
>JAHCBA010000036.1 GCA_019634625.1 Verrucomicrobiia bacterium | reverse complement strand
TCGGGAACTCCAAGCCGGTCAGGACGGCCAATTGCCCATAGCCCATGGGTGGTCCGTCTGGCGGGCCAGCGCCAATCGGGAATCCGATCCGAAAGCGCGCACCCTGGCGGGCTATGAAGCCATGTGGCGGCGCTTCCAGGGCTGGGCCGGCAAATCCGGGATCGCTCACCTCCACGAGGCGTCCCGCGCCCATGCCGAGGCGTACGCGGAGGACTTGTGGAACTCGGGTGTGTCACCCAGCACGTTCAACCAGCACATCAAACTGCTCCGTCCAGCGTTTCTTTGAATCGTGCGGGTTGCAGACGACTGAAAAACCGACGCACCGGCAGCGCCGCCGGGCCATCGTCCGGGTGGGATTCCACAGCTTTCGCCACAGTTTCGTTTCCCTCTGTGCCAAGGCGAAGACCCCGCTGCATGTGGTCCAGAAGCCCTGCGATTCCGCGCGTCGTGCTTCCGGGAGGCGGCCAAGGTTCGCCGTAGCTCCAATATCAGATGGACGAGGTCCTTCGGAACGCAGAGGCAGCGCGGAACGTCTCGCCGAAGACGTGGAACGACACGCTCAAGCTCCTGCGGGCGACCTTCAAGAAGCTCCACCCTCAGCTCGCGGAGGGAAGCAACCCGTTCCACGGCCTCGTCACCAAGGCCTCGGAGACCGTCAACCGGGAGCCGTTCAAGGTCGAGGAACTCAAGGCCATCACCGAGACCTGCGCGAACGACGACTTCATCCGGCCAATCATCGTCACTGGTATGTGTACGGCGATGCGGCGCGGCGACTGCTGCATGCTGACACTGAGGTGGGCCGACGTGGACCTCGCGGCCGGCTTCCTCTCCGTCGAAACCGCCAAGACGGGGCAGCAGGTGGGCATCCCGATTTTCCCGATGCTCGCGGAGGAACTGAACCGGGCGAAGGCCAAGTCCGGAAGCTCGGAGTTCTGCTTCCCCGACGCCTCTCGGATGTACCAGCGCAACCCGGACGGGATCACGTGGCGGGTGAAGCAGGTCCTGGCCCGGGCACTCCACCGCGCCTCCGGGGACGGGACCCGGGCGTTGCCGGCGCCGGTGAACCGGGACGAAATCCGATCCCGGGTTGAGGCCCACCTCGCCCGGCTCGGCGAACCGACGAAGGCACGACGGATTCGCGCCGTCTTCGAGGCCTACGACCGGGGGGGGCAGCCTTGAGGAGGTCATGACAGCGACGGGCCTCGTCGCTGCACCGCCGGAAGTACGAATCTGAGGCCCGCGAACGCGACCGCACCAACAATGAGGCTGGCCCACCACGGAGCCAAAAGCAGGAGTTCAAGAGGACTATGGTTTCGGCGCTTCATGTTCAGTGTCGTTCGCGTCCAGCACCCGGTTCAAGCGGCCACCGCAGTTAGCCGAATAGCCTCCAGCGTCCGCACGAGTTCGTCCAGGTGCTCCGGGCTAAACAAAGCGTCGGGTCCCCGAGGTGTCAGATCAGTGAACGGCGACTCGTACACCGAGCCAGGCTCGACCACGCCGCGCTCGGTCAGGTGGTCCACGATCAGGTTCAGGAACTCGATTTGGTTCGCCGAAAACGTCTTTCCAGCACCGGTGGTCATGACGACGAGGGCCTTCCGGTCGTGATCCTCCTCGAAGGCCTCCCCGATGCGCCGGATCGCCCGGGTCTGGTAGTACCGCTCGACGATGGCTTCGTTGACCTTCGCCTCGGCAAGCGGTTGACGGGTCGTTCGCCGCTGGATCAGCAACTCCAGCTCCGACCTCTTGAGCGCGTCGAACTGCCGCACCGGCTTCGAACTGTGCACCGCTTCATTCCCGATCCGCTGGATCAGCCGCGCCTTGGCAAAGACCGCATCCCCGACGGCGGTCTTGAAGGTCGGTTCGTGGATCAGCGCGCCGAGGTTGTCCTGATACGGCAGACGGAGCGACGCGTCGTGTTTGTAGAGCCAAGCCACCAAGAGCTCCAACGCACGGCGGGCGTGAAAGCAGGACGTCCTCGGATCGGGGTAGATCAGCGACTCGGCCTTCGCCGCGGCCTCGTGCAGCGCCGGCCATTCGAGCTGGAGGAACTCAAAGTGGGCCATGGCTCAAGTCACCCCTCGAACCGCGATCAGTCCGATTCCGGTCGGTCAGAAACGCGCCCGGGCGGCTTATCGCACTCGGGCGCTGGCAGCGAGATTCCTCGCAGTTCCTCGACCCAGGCGGACGCCGAAGGGACGTCCCTCCACGCGACAGCCCCCTTCTTCCAGAGCGCCCGGAGGGTATCCTCAAGTCCTTTGGGGGCCGGGGAGTCCTCGCTCATGGGACGGGAGTCTGCCCCGGATTCGGACCGTTCGTCACTCGGAATGCCAAACGACGCGCAAGGCTGGGTCTTGCGGTCGGAGTACCGAGGTGCGTCGGACTTGATCCCAGGCTCAAGCCGACAGGAACCCATAGACCTTTCCCTTTGGCATCGCCTTCACCCGTTTGAAGAACTCCGCTTCGGTAATCCGTGTGGGCCAGTCGAGTCGAATACGCAGCGAGTACCCGGCCTTGTCCGGCAGCCGCGTGGCCGACAAAGCCTCCAACCCGATCAGATAGTTCAGGTCACGGACCAACGCCTTGTGGGGATTCTTGACCATGTAGATGTGCCGCGTCCGCTCCGCCAATGCAGTCAGGGTCATCTCTTCCTGATCCAGCATCAGGACCAGCAACTGAACGTGACGGCTGGACATGACTCGCTTGCGAGGTGACTTAAGCCGGCCGAAGAGGTCCGTGACCGTGTTGCGAAAAAGCGCCTTGGCCACCTGCTGACGGATCTCGGCGAACAGGCTGCGACACTGGCTTTCGATGCCCTTCAGCGCGAATGTCAGAAACGGCGTCAGGTCGTGGTCCGCCGCCCGCGTCGCCGCCAGCGCGTTGAGGTAGCCCACCTTCTGCTCGTAGTAGTAGTTCGACATCGCGATGAAAAGCGTGTCCCGCAGCCCGGTGCGCTGGAGCATCAACGCCTCCAGGGCTCGCGCTGTTCGACCATTACCATCCAGGAAGGGATGCATGGCGGCGACATGGTAATGCAAGGCTAGGGCTTGGATCAGGGGATCGTGCCCATGGAAGGCACCACGCGCCGCGGCGATCAACCCGTCGAGCGCCCGGCGGCACTCCTCGCCACCTTCCGCCCCGCGATGGCGTGGCGCTCCGAAGGTCACGTTCTGATCGCGACCCCGGATTTGACCAGGCCCGCAGTGATCGTCGTCACAGCCCGAGACCAACCGGCGGTGGACGTCGCAGATCAGGTCCAGATCGACCGGTCGGTCCGACTCCAAGGTGGCGATCCACCGATACGTGGCCACGGCAGCGGCGGCCTGCCGCTGGGAGCGGGATTCCAACTGCTCCGGCGTTTCCCGCATCGCCGCCTCGAGCTCTCGCTCCGTGAACTCGGCGCCCTCGATGCGGGAGGTTCCGGCGACCTCGCGCTTGAGTTGAACCTTCTGGAGTTCGTCGGCCCAACTGCGCTGATAGGGGATTTGGGTCAGCGCGAGGATCCCGGCCTTGGCGGCAAGCAACCCCTCCAGAATCGCCATCCGATTGTAGGTGATCCAGTTCCGCGGGATTTCGTAACGGACGAACACGGCTCGATTAGATCGCGGTTCGTTTCCGTGTCAACGGCAGGCATTGATGATTCGCATCCTGCTATTCTACAATGGCTTGAATCGAATTGTTACCATGTCGGATGCAGCCTCGTTTCAGGCTTCATTTCCATGACATTTCGTCCTCCAGGGACTCCACCGTGAACATGAACCGGACGAGTTCATCGAGCTTACCGCGGCTTGGACCGTTCAGGCCGTTGCCGTAGCGGGAGTCGTAGTTCTGGGCCCAGTCGGCCGCCAGCTTGTAGCCGTGGCTCGGCGAATCGGCGTGCCACAGGTAGATCGCCAACCCCTGCTCCACCAGGAGGAGCGGCCAGCACTTCACCAACCGCACCGGCCCCCATGCCTGCTTCTCATAGTCGGCCTGAGACGCCCGCGCCCGGTCATGCAGGTCCTGCGTCGCACGGCGATCCGGTTCCGCGAAGAAGCTCTCCCGAGTTGAGGCGGGTCCGAGCAGCTTCGACGCCTCTCGCAGAAGCGCGCCGTGTTCGCCTTTCGTCGTGCCCTTCCGACCGGCGGCACGCCGGGCCACCCACAGACCGAACCTCGACAACCTCCCAGGCCGCTCGAACCACTTCTTCAGGACCGTCAACCGGGTCAGCGGGGCGTTTCCGTCGGCGTCGATCTGGTCGATGATCGCCAGGATCTTCTCGGGGACGGCGGTGCGCATGGTGCTCCTACAATTCGCCCCGAAGGGCGCGGTGCTGGAGGGAGGCGAAGAGGGCGTCCAACTCCGCCAGCGAAGCGCGTTGCGCGACTTTCAGCTTCTCCACCGCGGCGACCCGGCGGGAGAATTCAAGCTGGAGGCCAATCGGAGGAACCGGCACGGGGAGCGAACGCAGTTGGGTCATGTTGATACTGGCGAGGTTCGTGGTTCGCTTGGCGCAACGAAGGAAATAGGCGCGTGCGGCGGGCCCTTGAAGGTACTCATGGAAGTACCCCGGCAAGAGTTTGGAAGCATCCGTGCGCACTCTGAATACGTGATTCTGGTGGATGCATCCCTGCACCTGCCCATCAAACAAGGCACCGCGCCCGAGCTTGTCGAAGTCACCACCTTCAGTGAGCAGCACATCCCATGCCTTCAAAGCCAGATCAGCCACCTCCGATGGTAGCGCCTCGATGTTCTTCACCTCCGACAAGTCCAAGTAGCCGGCCTGGACGTTTGCCACTCGAAGGTACGGCACCTCCACCGCACCTCTTCCGTCGAGCTTGCGTCCCTTCGCTACAACCGAGACCACCTCAGCACATTCCGCGAGCACAACCCACGGGTGACGGCCTTGAGTCGTGGCCTCTCCGAACAGACCTCGAAAGATCGCCTGGGGTAGTGCCTCGATCTCATCAAGCGCGGCCCGGCGCTTGGCCCGCAACGCCTCCGCCCGATCCAGCACGTCCGCGATGCGGCGCTGCTCGGGAAGCGGAGGAAGGGGAATTCCAAGTCGCGAGACAACCGCCTTAGAAACCTCCTTAAACGTAGCCCCGTTACCAAGGCTCTCGAGATATGCCCTATTCGATCGGAGCCAATGATAGAGAAAACCGGCAATGAGTCGGTCTGACCGAGGAATGAAGCTCTTGAATCCTTGATTGGTCGCCATTGGAACCGTGTTAATGGCGACATGTCCGATCGGCGCGCGTGAGCTGAAGAGTACGGATTGAGGCGGCAGAACCGCCGCGGCACAACTATCCAGCCCAATCCGCGTGATCTTGCGAGGTGTATCCGAAATGAATGGCCCTTCCAGTTCGCCAAGGTCCTTTGGCGTAGCCCAGCAGATATCGCCATCCCAATAGGATGGATCGGAAGTGCTCGGCGTCGCCCCTGAAACGGTGGCAGCGCACTCCTCAATGCAAACCTGGGGCCGACTTCTCACCTCAACATCCCCTCCAACTCCCGCATCCCCCGCTGGATCTCGTCCTCGATCCTCGCCAACTCTCCGAGAATTTCCTTCGGCGCGCGATGCTTCACCTCCTCGTGGACCACCTCCTTGTACCGGTTCAGCGAAAGGTCATAGCCCTGGGCCACGAGATCGGCCTTGGGCACGCAGAAGCTCTGCGCGGTGCGCGCGTTCTTTCGTTCCTCGCCGTCGCGACGCGACCAGCGGGCGAGGGCGTCGGCCAGGTTGTTTTTCGTGTGATCGTCAGGGGTCAACGGGACGCGTGGCGTGGGACCGAGCTTCTCGGCGGGCAGCAGCTCGTTGCGCTTGTCGTCGAGCGACCAGCCGTCGGCATCGACATCGTAGAACCACACGTGATCCGTCCCGCCAGAGTTCGTCTTGGTGAACAGCAGAATCGCCGTCGAGACCCCGGCATAGGGCCGGAACACACCGCCGGGCAGCGAGATCACCGCGTCGAGCTTCTGTTCCTCCACCAGAATCCGCCGCAGTTCACGGTGCGTCTTGCTGGAGCCGAACAGGACGCCCTCCGGCACGATCACCGCGGCGCGGCCGCCCGGCTTCAGCAGCCGCAGGAAGAGCGCGAGGAACAGCAACTCGGTCTTCTTCGTCTTCACGATCTGCAACAGGTCCTTCGCCGTGTTCTCGTAGTCGAGCGACCCGGCGAACGGCGGATTGGCGAGCAGCAGGGTGTACTTGTCCTCCTCCCCCGCGTGGTCCTGCGCGAGCGAATCCCGGTACCGGATGTCCGGATTCTCCACCCCGTGCAGGAGCAGGTTCATGCTGCCGATCCGCAGCATCGTGTTGTCGAAGTCGAATCCGTGGAAGAGATGGTGGTGCAAATGCTCGCGCAGTTTCGTGTCGCGGAGAACCTCCGGATGCCGGGCGCGAAGGTACTCGCCCGCCGCCACCAGGAAGCCGCCGGTACCGCAGGCCGGGTCGCAGATCACGTCCTTGGGTGTCGGCGCGGTCAACTCGACCATCAGTTGGATGATGTGCCGCGGGGTGCGAAACTGGCCATTCTGCCCGGCCGTCGCGATCTTCCCGAGCATGTACTCGTAGAGGTCGCCCTTGGCGTCGCGGTCCTCCATCGGCACCTGGTCGATCATGTCCACCACCTTGATCTGCCCGATGACCTCGAGCGGGTTGGAGATCCCTCCGGACCAGAACGTGTCCCAGATGCGGTCGATGCGGCTCTTGAGCTCCCCGGTGATCATGCGGCGGTGTGGACGGCTTCGTGGAGGGTGATGGGAATCGGCATCGGAACGGCAGACATTCCTGCAAGTCCTTCCGGAGACGCGTCAAGGACCGAGCGACGGCCCGTCGGACCGATGGTCTGCCATTTCGGGGGTACTGGCCAGCCGCTCGGTTCGGGATTTCGAGGCTGGCAGCGGGCTCGTCTTTCACAATCGGCCGAAACCCAACAGCACGCGTCGCTTCATCCAATTGACTCAATACGATGAGTGATCTTGCGCAGCACCCAGGGCCAGATGGAATCCCACCCGGACACCGTGGTCCGTGCATCCCGGAGTGGTTGGGAGAGGTGCGAGCTTCGCGCAGCGCGGTCTCCGAGGGCCGGGTTCCACGAGGCCGCAAGGCAGGGGTGCAATGGATGGAAGACTCACGGAGTTCGTCCCTCCGATTCGCTGCCTCCTCTCCCACAACCCGGGGAGGCACCGTTATCGCTGGTCCGATGGGTTCGATCCTGCCCGGACCTGCCATTCCGCGTGGGAACTGGCGAGGGCGAAGGGAAAGGGCGATTGCGAGTACGATTACGATTACAATTACGAGGCCTGCTGCACATCACTGAGAGGGGCCCGCCGGGTGAACCGGCAAGTCTTCCCGACGTAATTTCATTTGCCGACCGGCCCCGGCGTGATAGACAAGCCGTTCGTTTTTGGCGCCCCGGGCGCCGCCTAACCGTCATTTCGCACTGTTATGTCACAGCATCCCAGCCTGCGCGGCGCCTCCACCCTTGGCGCCAAGCGCAACACCCTCAAGCGCTTCGAGCGCGTCGAACTTCTTCGCAAGCGCGGCCAGTGGAAGCCCGGCGACCGCGTCACCGGCCTCCGCAAGACCAAGCCGCCGGAGTAGGCCCACGTCCAGGGTGACGCCACCTTCGGCGCCCTGCCGCCCATCCCCCTTCCACCGCATGCGCCGGCGGCGTGGTCCGCTCCGGCGCATTTGCGTCTTCCCCCATCTCCATGAAAATCCGCCTCCAGAAGTTCCTCGCCGATGCCGGCGTTGCCTCCCGCCGCGCCGCCGAGACCGTGATCCTGGACGGCCGGGTCTCGGTCAATGGTTCCGTCATCCGCACCCTTGGCACCCGGGTGGAACCGGATCAGGACCGCGTACTCCTTGACGGCCAGCCGGTGCGGACGCGGCGCAAACACCACATCGCACTCAACAAGCCGGTCGGCTACATCTGTACCCGTGAGGATCCCCACGCGGCCCGGAAGGTCGGTGACCTGCTCCCCGCCGAGTGGCGCCACCTCTACCCGGTCGGCCGCCTCGACCGCGAAAGCGAAGGCCTGATCTTCCTCACCAACGACGGCGAGTTCTGCCTCCGCCTCACCCACCCGCGCTACGGCATCACCAAACGCTATCTCGCCACCGTTGCCGGCCGTGTCGATGTCGCCATGCTCGAACGTTTCCGCAAGGGCATCGTCTGCGGCGAAGACCAGCTCCGGATCCTGCGCGGCCGGGTGGTCTCCTCCCACCCCAACGTCACCATCGTCGAACTTGACCTCGCCGAGGGCCGCTATCGCGAAATCCGTCGCCTGTTCGAATCCCAGGGCCTCGAGGTCGAACGTCTCGTCCGCACCCAGATCGGCCCCATCAAGCTCGGCGAGCTGCGACCGGGCCGTTGGCGGACGTTGACACCCGGGGAGCTGAAAACTCTACTGAACCCGCTATGACCAACCGTTCGCGGTCTCTCCTGGCGGCGCTTGCACTCGCCGGACTGGCCCTGACGCCGTTCGCCCTCGCCGCCATCGAGGGTCGCTCGACTGCCGATCGCGTCAATGTCCGCTCCCGACCGGGTTACGTCGGGGAACCCATCACCCACCTCCAGCAGGGTCAAACCGTCCGGATCGTCGGCACCAACCTCATCGACCGCCCTTCGCCCGGCGAGCCCGACGTCTGGTACCGCATCGAACTTCCGACAACCGCCTCCCTCTGGGTCGCCGCCGACTACGTTGATCCCGCGTCCCGAAAAGTCACTGCCGACGTCCTCAATGTCCGCGCCGGCCCGGGTTACGATTACGCAACGGTCGCCAGGGTCGCCCACGACACCGTCCTGCAAACGCGCGGCGACGTCCGCGATGGCTGGCTGGAAATCGCCGCCCCGCCCGACGCCCATGGTTTTGTCCCCGCCCGGTTCCTGAACCTCGATCCTCGGCCGGCGGCTGTCTCCACTCCTGCCCCGACCGCCCCACCGCCCCCACCGCCCCCAGCACCCGAAAGCAGCCCGGCCATCGCCCCCGTCCCCGCCCTACCGCCACCTTCCACAACGCCGCTTCCTTCCACCCCCTCGATCCCCGCCACCAACGATCTGCCACCCGCCATCCCCCAGGTGCCCGTTACGCCCCTCACCCAAACCCCGGCATTGCCCCAGGTCACATCGGTTGCTCATCCCCCCCCTCCGGCCGATGCCGCCCCCTCCCTGGCTGTTGCCGGCCTCGACACGACGCCTCCCGCCCAGCCTGCAGACCCGGCCCAGACTCCGGCTGCCCCGGCCCCGGACGGCCCCAAGGATTACGCCCGGTTCCGGCAGTTCATCGACTCCCGCGCTGACGCGCCACCCGCCGTTCAGGAGCTCGCGACCGCCGCACCGGACTCCTTCCATACCGAGACCCAGGCGCAGGCCGATCCCGACAGAGGGTACGACGCCGATCTTGCCGGTGCCCAAGACAGGAATCCACTGCCGCCCGACACCCGGGAAGCCCGCTGGGTGCGTCGCGAAGGGCTGGTGGTCCGCCCCCTCAATTTTGCGGCCCCCACCTTCCAGGCTCTCCAGGCCCGCGACAGCGGCAGGTTCATCAATTTCCTCTTCTCCTCCGGCCCCGAACCCATCCCCTGGACCGAGTATCATGGCCGGGTCGTGATCGTCACCGGCCGCGAATACCTCGACCGCCGCACGTACTGGCGTGGCATCCCCGTCCTCGACGTCGAGGCCATCGAGGCGGTCCGCTGATCCGCATGCACAATCTCATCGACGGTCGCGCCCTCGCCGCCGGCATCCACGAGGAAACCCGCGTCCGCGTCGAGGCCCTGGTCCGGCGCGGCATCACCCCCCAACTCGTCTTCCTCCGAATCGGCGAGGATCCCGCCTCCAAGGTCTATGTCGGAATGAAGGAGCAGACCTGCTCCCGCCTCGGAATCCGCTCCACCACCATCGTCCTGCCCGACACCACTCCTCAGGCCGACCTGCTCGATCGCATCCGCCTCCTCAATGCCGATCCCGCCGTCCACGGAATCCTCATCCAGGCCCCCCTGCCTCCCTCCATCGACGCCCCCGCGGTCTTCGCCAGGGTGGACCCCGCCAAGGACGTGGACGGCTTCCATCCCGTCAACATGGGCCGACTCCTCCTGGGCGACCCCGGCGGCTTCGTCCCCTGCACCCCGGGCGGCGTCCACGAAATGCTCATCCGCTCCGGCATCCCTATCGAAGGCCGCGAGGTCGTCGTCCTCGGTCGCGGCAACATCGTCGGCAAACCCATGGCCGCCATCCTCCTCCAGAAGGCCCGCCACGCCGATGCCACCGTCACCGTCTGCCATTCCCGCACCCCGCGCATCGCCGAACACTGCCGCCGCGCCGACATCCTCATCGCCGCCCTCGGCTCCCCGCATTTCGTAAGCGCCGATATGGTGAAGCCCGGCGCCACTGTCATCGACGTCGGCGTCAATCGCATCCCCGATCCCTCCGCCAAAGGCGGCTCGCGCCTCGTCGGCGATGTCGATTTCCCCGCCGTCCAGCCCGTCGCCGGCCGCATCACCCCCAACCCGGGTGGCGTCGGCCCCATGACCATCGCCATGCTCATGCGCAATACCCTCCATGCCGCCGCCGCATCCTTGGGAATGGAATGGCATCCGCGGAGGCCTGCGTGAGATCGCCCGTCTCGGAACCAGCGCGTTTCGAATCGAGGTGGATGTGGACATAGAAGACCCGGCGGGTATCCCTCGACCGGATCGAACACCTGCGGGAACTCGGGGCCGACTCCGACATTGCCCGACTCTACGAAGGCGGCTGGATGGAGGAGTCCATGTCTTTCTCTCGCTGTACCGAAGACATCGCCTCGCTCGAATCCAGGTTGGATCACGTTCCAATCTGAACTCCAAAATCCCCGGTCCCCCCGCCCTCTGCCCCCCGGCCCTCTGCCCTCCGCCCCCCGCCCTCCGCCCTCTGCCCTCCGCACGGTTTTCGCTTGCGTCATCCCACCCGTCCCCAAGGTTGTCCCCCATGTCGGGCAACGAGGCCTTCCTGGAACTGCGAGCCATCCACAAACACTACCCCGGTTCCGAAGGCGGCCCCCCGCTGTCCATCCTCCGGGATGTCCACCTCCGGATCGGCCGCGGCGATACCCTCGCCATCGTCGGCCCCTCCGGCTCCGGCAAGACCACGCTCCTGAATCTTCTCGGCACCCTCGACCGGCCCGATTCCGGCGAACTTACCCTCGACGGACAGGATCTCGCCCGGCTCGACGACGAGGCCCTCGCCCGCGTGCGCAACCGTTCGATCGGATTCGTCTTTCAGTTCCACTACCTGCTTCCCCACCTCTCCGCCATCGAGAACGTCATCCTCCCCACCCTCGCCAGCGACAACCCGGAAGCCCGCCGGACCGCACCCGACCGCGCTCTGCGCCTGCTCGATCGTGTCGGACTCGCCTCCCGTCGCGACCACCGGCCCGGTCAACTCTCCGGCGGCGAACGCCAGCGGGTCGCCGTCGTCCGCGCCCTCATCAACCAACCCAAACTCCTGCTCGCCGACGAACCCACCGGGGCCCTCGACCGCCATGCCGCCCGCGAACTCGCCCAACTCCTCTGCAACATCAACCGTGAAGAAGGGGTCACCCTCATCGTGGTCACCCATTCCCTCGAACTCGCCCGCGACATGGGCCGCGCTGTCGAACTGATCGACGGTTCCCTCCAGGACCTCCCATGATCCGACCCGGCACCCTGGTCCTCCGAAGCCTCCGGCATTTCTGGAGGGCCCACCTCGGCGTGGTCCTCGGCGCCGCCATCGGCAGCGCCGCCCTCATCGGCGCCCTCGCCGTCGGCGATTCCGTCCGCGAAAGCCTCAAGGCCCGTGCCATGGCCCGGCTCGGCGGCGTCGAGGTCGCCCTCTCCTCAGGCGACCGCCTCTTCACCGATCACCTCCCCTTCCACGGACTCCTGCACCCGCTGACCCCGCCCCACGCCCGGGCCCTCCACCTCCGGGGCACCGCCGCCCGCCAGGACGGCTCGGCCCGCGCCAACGATGTCCAGATCTACGGGGTCCACTCCAACTTCTGGTCCCTGTCACCCGGTGCCGATCGGTGGCTCCGCAACGCCGGCCTGTCCGGGCTTCCCGAGGTCTGGGCCACAGCCTCCGCCGCCCAGGCCCACACCTGGCAGGAACACATGGCCACCTGGACCCGCCCCGCCCCCGGCCATGTCCGGCTCGGTGCGCCCCTCGCCCAACAACTCGACGCCAAACCCGGCGACACCCTCATCCTTCGCTTCGCCAAACCCTCCTCCCTCTCCTCCGATTCCGTCCTCAGCGCCCGCGACGATGCCGCCGCCGCCCTGCGCCTGGTTGTGGACGACATCCTCGATGCCGACGGCTTCGGCGAATTCAGTCTCCGCTCCGGACAACGCCCCGCCCTCAATGCCTTCGTCAACCTCGAGGAACTCTGGCGTGTCAGCGGCGTCACCCAGCGCGTCAACCTCGTCGTCGCCCGCACCACCCCCGATTCCAACGGTCCTTCCTCCAGCCCGCTCTGGCAGCGACTCTCCCAGGCCCCCTGGATGCCTGACAGGTTCGTCCGCATCCTCCGACGCACATTCGGGCCGGGAGCGCCGTCCGAAGCCGGTTCCCGGCGCACCCTCGAGGCCTACCAGAACACCCTCGCCCGGGCCTGGCGCCTCGAAGATGGCGAACTCGACGTGCGCCTCGTCGAAGCCGGGTCCGTCCCGAGGGTCGAAATCCTAACCCGCCGCGTCTTTCTCTCCCCCGAGATCGTCTCCGCCGCCACCCGGCCGGATCCCGCGCTCCCTGAGGCCGACCGCGCCATCCGGTCCTGGATGAACGACGGCACGCCCCTTGTCACCTACCTCGCCAATTCCCTTCGCTCCGGCGACCGCCTGACACCCTACTCGATGGTCACCGCCGCCGGACCTCCCTGGACCCCGGCCGACCTCGCCACAAACCATGTCGTCGTCACCGACTGGCTGGCCCGGGATCTGCAAGTGGGCCCCGGCGACCGCATCGAGATGGTCCACTTCGATCCCGAAGCCGGCGCGCGCCTGGTCGAGGTCACCAATGTCTTCACCGTCCACTCGATCGTCCCCCTCGACGGCCTCTACGCCGACCGCACCCTGATGCCGGAGTTCCCCAGCCTTGCCAAGGCCGAGAGCACCAGCGAATGGGATGCCGGCTTTCCCCTGGTCCATCCCATCCGCGACCAGGACGAAACCTACTGGGAGGAGCATCGCGGCACTCCCAAGGCCTACATCCATCCCGACACCGGACGCCGCCTCTGGGGCAACCGCTTCGGCGACACCACCTCGATCCGCTTTGCCGTGCCGCCGGACGAAAGGCCCGAATCCTTTGTCCATTCGGTCGCCGCCAACCTCCGCGCCAATCTCCGCCCCGCCGATGTCGGCCTCGCCTTCCAACCGGTCCGCCAGCAGGCCCTCCGCGCCGCCACCTCGGGACAGGACTTCGGCCAGCTCTTCCTCGGCTTCAGCTTCTTCCTCGTCCTCGCCGCCCTCATCCTCATGGGGCTGCTCTTCCGCTTCGGACTCGAACAGCGCCTGCCCGAAATCGGCACCCTCCTCGCCCTCGGGTTCCAGCCCCGCCAGGTCCGCCGGCTCTGGCTCACCGAAGGCCTCGCCCTTGCCGCCCTCGGCAGCCTCCTCGGCGTGGTCGGCGGCATCGCCTACGCCCGCGCCATGATCCATGGCCTCACCACCCTCTGGAGCGATGCCGTCGCCGGCAATGCCCTGTCCTTTCACCTGACCGGCCCCACGGTGATCGTCGGACTCCTCGCCGCCATCGCCGTCGCCGCCCTGACCCTCGCCCTCACCCTGCGCCGGCAGTTCACACGGCCGGCCCGCGAATTGCTCGCCGGTGAAATCGCCTCCCCGCATGGGTCCGTCCGCCGCCGCGCCCCCGCCGTTCCCATCGCCATCGTTGCCGCCGTCCTCGCCATCGCACTCGTTGGCGGCGCCGTGGCCAGCGGCAACACCGCCAATCCCGGCGTCTTCTTCGGGGCCGGCAGCCTCCTTCTCGTATCCGGACTCGCCCTCACCGCCGGCCTCCTCGCCCGGCAGCCCGCCTCCTCCTCCTTCGGCGTCCCCGGACTCGCCCTCCGGGGCACCACCCGCCGCCGCTCCCGCAGCCTCGCCACCGCCGGACTGCTCGCCTGTGGCGCCTTCCTCATCGCCTCCATCGGCGCCTTCCGGCTCGATGCCCAGCTCGATGCCTGGCAACGCGACGCCGGCACCGGCGGTTTCGCCCTCCTCGGCGAATCCGCCCTCCCCGTCCACCACGACCTCAATGCCGCCGCAGGCCTCGAGTTCTTCGGGCTCAGCCCCGAGGACCTCCCGGATGTCTCCTTCGTGCCGTTCCGCGTCCGCGAAGGCGACGACGCCAGTTGCCTCAATCTCGATCGCGCCCAGCAACCCCGAATCCTCGGCGTGCAACCCGGCGACCTCGCCCGGCGCCAGGCATTCCGGTTCGCCTCCCTCGCCAAAGGGCTCCAGGTCACCAACGGCTGGCTCGCCCTGCGCCCCGTTCCATCCGTCACAGCTCCGCCCGCCCCGGACGCCATCCCCGAGTTCCCCGCCATTGGCGACGCCGCCTCCATCCAGTGGGCCCTCGGCCGCAAGATCGGGGAAACCCTCGATCTCACCGACGAAGCCGGACGCCCGTTCCGGCTCCGCCTCGTCGGCGGCGTCGCCAACTCCATCCTCCAGGGCAATCTCGTCATCGACGAATCCGCCTTCGCCCGGCTCTTCCCCGGCGTCAGCGGGTATCGATGGTTCCTCATCGACGCCCCCACCAACGCCGTCGCCGCCACGTCCGAAACCCTCTCCCGCGCCCTGCGCGACACCGGACTCGAACTCACGCCGGCCCCCCGCCGCCTCGCCGAATTCAACGCCGTCCAGAATACCTACCTCACCACCTTCCAGATCCTCGGCGGCCTCGGACTTCTCCTCGGCAGCGCCGGTCTCGGCGTGGTGGTGCTCCGCAACGTCCTCGAACGCCGCGCCGAACTCGCCCTCATGACCGCCGTCGGGTTCCACCGCCGCCTCCTCGCACGCCTCGTTCTCCTCGAACACGGGGCCCTCCTCGCCCTCGGTCTCGCCATCGGACTGGTCAGCGCCGCCGTCGCCATCCTGCCCGCCCTCCTCTCCGCCCCCGGCGATGCCCTCCCCATCCGCTCGCTA
This sequence comes from Verrucomicrobiia bacterium, assembly GCA_019634625.1. Classification (NCBI taxonomy): domain Bacteria; kingdom Pseudomonadati; phylum Verrucomicrobiota; class Verrucomicrobiia; species Verrucomicrobiia bacterium. The sequence goes on along the minus strand of JAHCBA010000036.1, from coordinate 52,973 downwards.
TCCCTGACCCTCGCCGGAGTTGTCGTCCTCGGACTGCTCACGGCATGGGCCGCCACCCGCGCCGCCCTGCGCGGCTCGCTCCTCACCGCCCTCCACGGCGATTGATCCCAAGCTCTTACACCCGGTCCGGTTCCGGGTGCACCCACGGGGCACGATACGGCCGGCGCAGCAACCGGGTGGCTTCCGCATCGCCCCGCACCGTTCCCGTAGCCGGATCGTACGCCAGGGTCCGCCCGCCAAGATCCACCGACAGGTTGGCGAGGATGCAGGCGGCGCTCGAAATGAAACCTTCCTCGATGTTGGCCACCGGCTGGGTCCGGGCGTCTGCACACTCGATGAAGTTCCGCCAGTGATGGCGCATGGCCGAGGCCACATGCCGTTCAAGGTCCCGCTCGGTCCGGTCCTCGGGATACCGCTCGTACTCGAGCAAAGCCTCGCCCTGCGCCGCCGGAGTCCGCTGGTTGCCCGGGAAGAACTCATACTTGAACACGCTCGCCTTGAGGGTCCCCCGGTCCCCGTACAGCGTCGCCGCCCACGGATAATCCGGATCGGGCATCTGCCCCCACGTGCGGTGCTTCCAGACCACCTGCAGCTCCCCTAAATCGAACACCGCAGTCTGGGTGTCGGTGGTGTTCGCCGTGCTGTCCTTCTCAACCAGGATGCCGCCCGTCGAGGAGACCGATCGCGGCCACCCCAGATCGAGCATCCACCGCACCATGTCCAGCATGTGGATGCACATGTCCCCCACAATGCCGTTCCCGTACTCCATGAACGACCGCCAGCCCCGCGGATGCGTCCGCCGGTTGAACCGGCGCATGGGCGCCGGCCCCGTCCAGAGGTCGTAATCCAGGTGCTCGGGCGGATCGATGTCCGGGGTGTTCCCGGCCCGGCCCATCCCCCAGTAGCAGCAGATCTCGACATGGCGCACCTGTCCGAGCCGGCCTTCGCGCAGAATCCGGTCGCGGGCCTCGACCAGGTGCGGCGTGCTGCGCCGCTGGGTGTTCACCTGCACCACCCGCCCGTACTTCTTCGCGGCGGCCACCATCGCCGCCCCCTCCACCACATCCACGCTGATCGGCTTCTCCACATACACGTCGGCCCCGGCCTGCATCGCCTCGATCGACGGCAGCGCATGCCAGTGGTCCGGCGTCGAGACCATCACCATGTCCAGATCCCGCTCCTTGAGCATCTCACGGTAATCCCGATACACCTTGGGCTTCCCACGCGACGCCTGACGCCCGGCCACCATGTCCGCCGCTTCCGTCACCAACCGCTGGTCCACGTCGCAGACCGACACCACCTCGATCGGCGCAACCTGCAAGGCCCGGAAGAGCGAACTCTTCCCGTACCATCCGCACCCAATCAGTCCCAGACGGCGCGGCTTCTCGGCGGCGAAGGTGGTCGGGAAATAGCTCGCCGCAGCGGTCAGCGCCAGGGCGGAGGAGGTGCGACGGAAGAAATCGCGGCGGGTCATGGACAGCTCCTATCCACTCGCACCCACCAAGGCAAGTCTTCCGCCGCCATCCTTCGGACAGACGCGCTCCGCGAGTCCGGATCCCAAGCACCCCCTCCATCCCCTGTAGGCGCGGACGCCAGAATCCGAACCTTTCAACGCTCCACTCCCCTGCGGCCTCGTCGAACTCGGCCCTCCGAGTCCACCCCCCCTGCTTCATCTTCCGCAGGGACGAGCTTCGCGAGTCCTCATCCCATCGCTCCACTCCCTCGCGGCCTCGTGGAATCGAAATCGGAGTCGCCCGGATCAATAGTCATTAAGTCAGGCATTTTATATTTTATTGTTGCCAGCATGTTCCTGCCCGGAACTCCCCAAGGAATCCCATTCTGACCGCCTAGGACGACCTGACTGCGGTTCGTCAATAAATACTGCCAGGTTTAATATAAAAAGCGCGTCAACAAATAATGCCAGGTTTATTATTTTATTATTATTATAGGCTAACCCGTGTATCATTTGACACGACAACATGCACCATGTCATCGTGCATACATGAAGACGATTACGCTTACCGACGAGGCCTACGGCCGCCTTGCCGACTGGAAAAGTTCTCCCAAGGAATCGTTTTCGGCGGTCGTGCTGAAGTTGGTGCCAAAGCGCGGCACGCTGGCCGACTTGGCCAAGGAGATGGATGGCTTGCCGCCGCTCACAAAGAACCAGGCAGGGCTTATGGAGGAGACCATCGGCTGGGCCAACGATTGGAAGAACTGGAGGGATCCTTGGACTACCTGAGCGACACGACGTTTCTGGTCGGACGCTGGCGCGAGGGGGCTGCCAGCCCTGAGCAGCGGTTCATTGACCAGCATCCGGGCGCGGCGCTTGCGTTCCCCTGGGTCGTGAAGGGCGAGTTCCTCCGCGGCGCGGTATTGGCTGGGCATTCGGCAACGGTCGTCGCGCAGTTCCTAGATCGCTATCGCGTCGTGTGGCCCACAGAGCAGACGCTCCACCTCTACTCTGAAACGTGGGCCGCACTCGCACGAAACCGCCAAATGGTGGGCGTCCACGACCTCTGGATCGCGGTTTGTGCGCTCGAACACGACCTGCCGCTGCTGACCCGCAACGCGGACGAATACAAGCGCGTTCCAAAGCTGCGGGTGGTGGACTACACCCAGTCTCCTTCCGCGTCGGACTGAACCGGCCAGCACGCTGCCTGGGAATGGCGGAGCTCCGCCATTGCTCACCACGCCGTCAGCACCACCCGGTACCAGCGCTGCCCGCCCACCGGAATCGCTGCGTCCTCCACCACGGCGTCCCACGGCGCATCCCGCGCCGGCAATTCCGCCAGGACCTGCCAGTCCGGCCCCGTCAGGGCATCGCGGAACTCCACCCGATACCCGCGCCCGGCCATGGCCCGGAAGCCCATCCGCGCCACGCCCCCCTGCCACGACACCGTCCCGATTCGAAGGACGCTGTCCGGGTCCCGGGGATCCGTTCCCGCCAGGAATTCGCTGCGATTGTCGAATCCATCGCCGTCCGGATCCCCGTCGGGTCCGTCGTCGCCGAGCGTGGACACCGGGCTCAGGCCGTGGCTCAGCTTCCAAACATCGGGAAGTCCGTCGTCATTCGAATCGCGGTTCGAGGAAAGGTTGGGCGCCCCCGGGGTCGGATCCGCCGCCTGCCAGTTGTACGGTTCGTCGCCGTGCACGGATGCCACGAGCCGCTGGATTGAACGTCCCGTTCCGTTGGCCTCGTCGGGCCACGGCGATCGGTTGGTGTAGTCCACCGCGTCCACAAGCATGTAGGGCACCTCTCCCGGTTCGCCCTCCACCGCGTTCTGAGGATGGTCCGGCCGCAACAACCGGGTCAGCTCGCCGCTGTTGTTGAGGCGCCCGTCGAAGGGTCCCAGGATCGGCACCGCCGGGGACAGTCCATACCGGGCCCGAAACGCCGCCAGGTCCGCGGATGCCGTCGCCGGATCGAATCCCACCACCAGCAGAAACCCGCCCGGCGGCAGCACCGTCCCCGACGGAAAATCGAACCGCACCGCGCTGCGCAGACGCCAGCCATTCTCAGGATGCTCGGGATCGAAGAGCGGCACCGGCTGATCCGTGATGTTGTGCAGCTCGATGTACTCGTCCCGCGTGTTGTTCTCCGTGCCCGCGAAAGGAGGCGGATGGTACATCAGCTCACTGAGAATCACGGGCCCAACCCGCGGCCCGGCGTTCGGCCCGCCCAGCGTCGTTGCCGCCTGGGCCACGAACTGCTCCGTGCCCGCGTAGTTGACGTGGCGCCCGAATGACACGCCGTTTTCCGAGGCGCCGAATTCAAACCCGTGGAAGTACCCCGTCAAGCGGCCCCCGGCATCCCCCGAAAACACATACACCTCCTCCCCGAGAGAACTCAGCGCGAAGCTCCCCGGCGCGCCCGTGTTGAAGTCGCCCTCATCGAAGACCACATAGCCGCCCGCCGGGATCACCGTGCCGTCGGGGATCCGGAAACGCAGGGGATCACTGAACCGGTCCGTCAGATACCAGCCTCCGATGTCCGCCGGGGTCGTGCCGGGATTGTGCAGCTCGATGCTGTCCGTCTGCGGAAGGTCGGTATGCGCCAGCGCCTCGTTGACCCAGACGCCCGGCAACGCGGGCGGCGGCGGTTCGGCCCGCCCCGGCGTTCCCTGCCAGACGCTCCCCAACCGCCAACCCTCCCTCTGGTTCCATGCCTCGATCGGACCCTGCTCGTCCCGGATCGCCAGGGCGAACCCAAATCCTCTGGCAAGGGGCTCCCACTCGGGCGCATAGCAAAACTCGAGGACCGTCTCGTCGAGCCGTCCGACGATCGCCACGCATTCCCCGGCGTTGTCGAGCTGCCCGCCATAAGGTCCCAGCACCGGGATCTCCGACCCGTACCGGGCACGGAAGGCCGCCGGATCCTTGGCCAGCACCAGCCGGCCCCCCGGTTCCACGGTGACCGCCCCGAACGTGTAGTCGATGCCCCGCGAAAAGCGGAACCCGTCGAGGTTCAACGGCGTCGCTCCACGGTGGTACAACTCGAGATACTCGAAGTCCTCCCGCCCGAACGCGGACTCCGCCTCCGTCGGTTCCGCCGGATGAAACATCATCTCGGAAATCACCAGCGGCGGCACCTCCACAATCACATCCACCGCAGTCAGCCCGGACCAGGACGACGAGATCGGCGGGCGATTGGCGCCGGTCAGATTCCGGTGCCGGGAATCATGGGCCCGCACCTGAATGCGCGTGTTACCCGGCACGGGAATCGCCCCGTCGTACACCCGCGCCGCTCCCGAAACCCCGCCCCCGGAAAGCCGCGGGTCCGTACCATCCACCGTGTAATACAGCGTCGCCCCGGCCGGCCCGCTCAACAGGATGCGGGGTTCCATCCCGGACGAACCCGGCGCCTCGCTCACGACCGGACGCGCCAGGAAGTTGGTATCCATGAAGTCCAGCCGGTCGGCCAGCCATCGCTTCATGAAGTCGATCTCGCCCTGGAACGTTCCGGAAAAGGCATGGCTGTACCCATTGTACGACAAGGTCCCCGAGCGCGGCCGCGTGTCCGAGCCCCCGCTCCCGCCCCATCGTGCCACTTCCCGCACCTGCGCCTCCCGCAGCGGCTCGGTCAGACGGTCCACCAACTCACCCATGTGCCGGTCTGAGAACACGGTCTCGCGCAATGCCTGGTACCGGTCGATGTACCGCTGCCAGAAATCCGGACGCTGGAACAGCCGGCTGTACCACGGGTTCGAGAACACCCCCGAGGGATTGAAGAAGTCCGTCCCCTCGTCCCAGGTCTGTCCCCGCCAGTTGCGCGGCGCGAACGGCCGCGTATCCCCACCCTTGCTCGTCCCCATCGCCCGGTCGAAATCCCACACCGGCCCCATCTCGATCCGGCGTTCCCGCCCCTTGAAGAGATGCGAACTCAACCGCAGCGCATCGACGTTCAACGTCACCACATTCACCAGGTGATGATCGATCCACGACTCGACATCGATGTACGCCTCGTAACCCGACACCGGATGGTCCGGGTTCGGACCCGTCAGCGCCGCGTAGAACGCATTGAAATGGTTCCGCAGGTACGTCGCCTGCGCGGAACGCTGCGGGGTCACCATCTCCAGCCCGTCCGGATACCGGTAGATCAGGCTCAAGGCCGCCGCATTGAAGTCCCGTTCGTTGGCATCGCGCCGGTCGATCTTCAGCAGGTAGCCCCCCGTCACTTCCGGCGGCGTCCGGTGCTCCGGCGCCAGCCGCTCGATCGCCACCCGGTCGGACCCGCGCTTGATGTTCTCCATCAGCACGTACACCCCCCGGTAATGCCCGGCGCTGAGCGGACCCGACAACGGCCCGCCCGTCGTGTTGACAAACACCTCCACCATCCGCGTCCGCGGCGCATACCGGCCCACGTCGTTGCTCAACTGGAAGGCGAACGGGTTGTGGATCAGCGGCACATCGAACTGGTTCGGCGCATACAACACCCAGTCCTCCTCCGCCGGCATCCCCAGCAACTCACGGTCCATCCCGTCCCCGAATTCGTCCCAGAACTCGAGCCGGTAACTCGACTTCGGAAGTCCGCGCGTGCTCGATCCCCGCACATTCCAGCCCGCCCGCGCGCAGAACGCCGCCTCGTCCGTCAGCCCCGCCCGCCCCGATTCCCCAGGTTCGAACACCGCCACCGCCACAAACTGGCGCGGCGTGACCGGACTTCCCGGCACGCCGCCCGCCCCGAAGTTGTCGAACACCAGCACCGGCAGGTTCGAACTGAACCCCGCCAGGGACTCTCCCAACGGCAGGTACAACTCCGTCCCGGGCGGCCCCGGCAGCAGCCCGTCCTCGAAGGCCCGCGCCCGTAGCTGGGTGCGCGACCCCACCGTGATCGGCCCCGTGTACCGCGGCGAGACCTCGGTGGGCACCGTCCCGTCGGTCGTGTAGTGAATCCGCGCCCCCGGCGACTCCGCCGTCAGCGTCACCGCAAACGCCTGCCGGAACAGCCCCCCGGCCCGCGAAAACCGCACCCCGGACGCAAACCCCGCCCCGCTGCTGGCGTTGGGCGCTCCGGGCGTCGGCACCGAGAAGAAACCCAGCCTCCGCGAATCCGCCCGGTCACGCCCGTACGAAACATCCGTGAATTGCGGCGGGAACTCCGGTGCGAATTCCGACACCACGTTCGTCCGCGCATCCAGCAGGGCCAGGTACTCCCCCTCCGCCGACAATCGGAAATTCGTGTGCAGCGGCGCACCGGGATCGCGACGGTCCTTCCCCGATGCGAACACCAGCAGGTACTGGTTGGGCAGCAGCGTGACCGGCGGAAACCGCCACTGCGCCGGATCCGTCGCGTCGTCGGTCAGAAACCACCCCCCAAGATCCTCCGCCACCTCGCCGGCATTGTGGATCTCGATCCAGTCCGAACGGTCCCCGTCGTCGTCGTTCAAGGTCCCGCCGTTGGAGGCCATGAATTCGGTGATCATCACCCCCGGCGGCGCCGCATCGGGATCGAGACTGTACTGCCACGGGCCCCCTCCGAACGGGTTCGCCGCCTGGGTCAGGTCGGTGATGCCGTGCCCCTCCGCCCACGCCATCGTCACCGTGCCCGCCGCCGGCTCCTCAAACTCGAACACAAACTGCCCCGGCTCGCCCATCGACACCCCCGTCGCCGGAACCCCGTTGATCAGGAGATCGCCGGCCTCCACCCCGGTCACCGGCTTGCTGAACCGCACTTCCACCACCCCCAACTGGCGCACCCACGCGTTCGCCGGCGGTCGCACCTCCGCCACCACCGGAACCGTGGTGTCCAGGCTCCCCACCAGCGCGGTGTCGAAATACAGATCGCTGCTGGTCCAGTTCACATTGAGCAGATGAACCGCCAGGACGTTCGGACCCTCCCGCAGCAGTTCCCACGCATTCGGAATCGTCACCGGCGCCTCCACCGGATCCGAAGTGAACGTCACCGACACGCTGTCAAACGCCAGCTCGCCCTCCGGCACGTTGAACCGCCCCACCTCCACCCCGTTCAACCAGATCACGTATCCGTCGTCCACCCGCACCGGAAGTTCCAGCCGCCCATAATCCGCCGGATTCTCCACCTCGAACTCCCGCCGCAGGTACACCGTGAGAAACCCGCCCGCCTGGCTGCTGCCCAGACTCGTCGCCACCCCGGGCCCGTACCCGATCGGCGTGACGCCGCGCGCCCAACCCGAGTCGTCAAACCCCGGCATCCGCCATGCCGTCCGGTCCGGCGCCGACGCCTCCGCAGTCCCCAGCCGGTACCGCCACTCGCCCCCTCGCGGGAAGAGCGTCTCCGCCCCCGATACCGCCCCCGTCATCATCACGATTGCCGCCGCCAGTCCGGTCCAGTGCTTCATCATCATGCGTTCCCAAGAATGCGCCGGCGTCCCACCGGCCCGGAAACGAGTACCCCACCCAACCCCGTTTGGAAATGCATCGCGCTCCAGTTTCCCGTCGCACCCCGCCCCTGCGGCCTCATGGAACTCGACCCTCCGAGGCGACGCTTCGCGGAGTTGCCACCTCTCCCCACCAGTCCCCATCTCATTCCCATCCTTCTCCGTGTCTTCGTGCCTCCGTGAGAACCCCCTCCACGCATCGTTCCTGGCGTGCTGGATCAGGCCGTTGGAGGTGACCCCGGTCGCGACCCCGGCGGCGGGCCGGTCCTCACACTCCTCTGGAGAAATCCGAAGACGCCCGCGTGTTCCCGCAAGGCCGATTGGAGCGCCGCAAGATCCGCCACCTGCGCCTCCGAAGGATCGGTCAGCCTCACCGACCCGAGGTCGTCGTGCTCCTCCTCCAGGATCCCGAAGGCCACAATGATCCGGTCGCTCAGGACCGGCCGTCCGCGCGGCCCGGACAACGTTCGCAACAACATCGAGTAGAAGCGCAGCTTGTTCAGCAGGCGCTTGACCGCACGCGGCGTCGGTGTCGGCTCCCGCCGGGCGATCTCCGGATGCCAGTCGTCCAGCGCCACGCGAAAATCTTCGGAGTCCTCGATTCGCTCCTGCAGCCAGTCCAGCAATCGTGCCGCACTCACACCGGCCGCCAGCACCAGCACCACCGCCAGGCCCACCCGATACCACTTCCAACCCTCATCCGTCAGTCCCGGCACGACCTGCCATTCCCGGACCCGCTCAGCCGGATCGCGTTCACGGTCCGGGTCGCGAACGACAGGCCCCTGATTCGCAGGATCGCGGGCCGTTTCCGGGAGCCTCGGAGCCGCCAGAAGGCCCGTGCCCGGCTGGAACTCCATCCGCACCGTCCACCGCTGCGTCGAGAGCCATCCCGTCAACGCCTCGTTGGTCATCAGGGCCTTTCCCGATGCCGGTTCGGCCAGTTCAAGCGCAAGCCCGGCAAGATGCTGCGGCTGCAGCACGCCTTGCGTGGGCCAGGTCGCCAGGGGCCGGCCAGCGTCCCGCAGGGCCGCCGCGCTGGCCTCCGCCTGCCTCCGGTTCCTCTCGGACGCCGACTTCAACTGCCCGTGCACCAGGCCGAAACACACCGACGCGGTCAGCACCGCCGCCACCCACGGCGCGACCGGCTTCACCCGCTCCCACCCCCCGGCGCCCCACCGTCGCAGCAGGTCGGGCCAGTCCCGGGCCTCCGCCACCGACGCCTTCCGTTCCAGGGTCCCGCCCTCCTTCGGACCCCGCAGCAGGGCCTTCAACTGGGCGTCATCGGCGGCCGGAACCGGGATGCGGATCTGGATCAACTTCTCCATCCACTGCTTGGCGTAATCCCGCCGGTGCCTCGCCATCGCGCCCTTGTTGTCCACCACCAGCCCGTCCTCCATCACAAACTGGTCGCTCAGCGACAACGCCACGCAGTTGGTCACCACCTGCTCCTCCATGCCCAGGATCAGGAAACACTCGCCCGACGACGCCAGGAAGTTCAGGCACCGCATGACCTCCATCACCTGCTTCGGCTCGCAACGGTCGAGATCGTCGATGAACACCGTCATCGTCTTCGGTTGCAGCGCCTCGGTGACGTCGGCGAACTCCTCCGCAAACCGGTGCCGCAGGCTGGTCTGTGCCTGGAGATCCGACACGCGGGCCTTGTTCGTCATGGACGCCATGAGCTTGGCCGGGTCCACCCCAAAGGCCCGCAGGCCCTGCAGCGTCTTCACCGCCGCGGCAACCCCCACCGCCAGCACCGCCAGCTTGCCGCCCAGGATGATCGCGGTCGATTGCTCCAACGCCTCCAGCCACCGCCGCCAGTCGGGCCCGAAGGTGTGGACCACCGCCCCCAGGGCCGCCACGGCTCCAACCCCCGCCAGCACCATGGCCCAGCGTCGAATCAGCCGCCGATGGATCAGCCGGCACCGGAATCGCAACCCCTCCCATGACATCCACGCGGGCACAGCCTCGTTGCGTATGGCCTCCAGCAGCGCCGCCAGCACCTGGGCCTCGCTCTCGTGATGCCACGCGTTGAACCAGACGGTGCGGAAGCCGTGCCGCTCCAATCGCGACCGCAACAGCCCCATCAGCGAACTCTTCCCGGAACCCCATCGTCCCTCCACCGCGAAGGTCAGCGGTCCCAGCGTCTTTTCGTGTCGCAGGAAATTGGCAATGCCCTCGGCCAGGGGCCCCAGATTCAGCGCGTCAAATTCCCCGGCCCGCAGCGGCCGATCCGATGCGGCAAAATCCTCGATGGCCGTGGTGCGGCGCCGGCTCGCATCCGTCGGCGGCACCCGCCAGCCCACCCACCCAAGTCCCGCCGCGGCCACCAGGCTCACCCAGAACACCGGCGCAGGCCATCGGCGGTAGCGCCCCATCTCCACCCGCTGCCAGTTCTCCCCGCCATCCTCCGTCCGCAGAATCGTGCCGCCCCTGCCCACTGCCAATCCCCGCTGCCCATCGGCCACCGCCACGGATCGGAGATCCTCCACCGTGCCCGAATTCTGCTTCCGCCAACTCGCCCCACCATCCTCCGTCCGCAGGATGGCGCCGCCATTGCCCACCACCCAGCCGCGCTGCCCATCCACCAGTGCGGCGGCATGGAGCGTTTGAAGCGTGCCCGACGATTGCCCCTGCCAGCTCGCCCCGCCGTCCTCGGTTCTCAGAATCGCGCCCTCCTCTCCCACCGCCCACCCGCGTTGCCCATCCGCCATCCACACGGCCCGCAGGATCTGCCCCACTCCCGCGTACTGGACCCGCCAGCTTCCACCGCCGTCATCGGTGTGAAGGATTCGCCCGATCGATTCCACCGCCCAGCCACGCAGAGCATCCAGCGCCGAGACGGACGGTAGATCCACCACGGTGCCCGAGTCCTGGGCCCGCCAGTTCGCCCCGCCATCCTCCGTCCGCAGGATCGTCCCGCCCGAACCCACCGCCCAGCCACGCCGCCCATCCCCCGCCGACACGGACGATAGACTCACCGCGGTGCCCGAGTCCTGCGCCCGCCAGCTCGCCCCGCCATCCTCCGTCCGCAAAATCGTCCCCGCCTCACCCACCGCCCAACCCAGCCGCCCATCGACCAACGCCACAGACCGGAGATTCTCCACCATGCCCGCTGCCTGGGCCCGCCAGGTCGCCCCGCCATCCTCCGTCCGCAGAATCGTCCCGCCCCTCCCCACCGCCCATCCGCGCTGCCCGTCCGCCAACGCCACAGACTCGAGATCCTCCCTGGGGCCCGCGGTCTGTGCCCACCACGTCGCCCCGCCATCCTCCGTCCGCAGAATCGTCCCACCCTGCCCCATGGCCCAGCCACGCCGACCCTCCGCCACCACGGCCGAAACCAGACGCTCCCGGGTGCCCGAAGTCTGGGCCCGCCACGTCGCGCCACCATCCTCCGTCCGTAGGATTGTTCCGCCCCAACCCACCGCCCAGCCATTCGTTCCATCGGCCATCGCCACGGAACGGAACTCTTCGTTCGCGCCCGAACCCGAAGTCGGCACCCTCCAATTCTCCCCGCCATCCTCCGTCCGCAGAAGGGTCCCTCCCCCACCCACCGCCCAGGCGCGCTGCCCGTCCGCCACTGCCACCGACATCAGATACTCCTTGGTGCCCGAGGTCTGCTCCCGCCAGCTCGCCCCGCCATCCTCCGTCCGCAAAATCGTCCCCGCCTCGCCCACCGCCCAGCCTCGCTGACCATCCGCGAACGCCACGGACAATAGGCGCTCCCTGATCCCCGAGGTCTGCGCTCCCCACGTCGCCCCCCCATCCGCTGTTCGCAGAACGATCCCATCCCAGCCCACTGCCCAGCCATTCGTTCCATCGACCGTGGACACCGATCGGAGATCCGCATCGGTGCCCGACATCTGCCTCCGCCACGTCGCCCCGCCATCCTCCGTCCGCAGAATTACCCCCCCGTCCCCCACCACCCAGCCGCGCTGCTCATCGGCAAAATGCACCGCATACAAGTCTCGCGGTCCCCGCGGTGTTTCGGCGTCCGGTTGCCGGACCCCACGTTGCTCCGCCGGCAAGGAACGCTGCTCGACGTTCGGCGGCATGTCTCCCGCCTTCTCGCCGTATGCCTCTGTGGCTGCGCTTGCCTCCGGCTCCACGCCCGCAGGTGCCTCCCACGTGACCTCCGACGGAACCGTCCAGGACCGGCCCCCATCCATGGTACGGACAAGCAACCCTGCCTCCCCCACCACCCAGCCCGACCTCTTGATGAAGAAAGAGGCGTTGTATCGGGCCGATGGCAGCCGGGGCAGCCGCATCGCCGCATGCTCCTCACGCGGTTGCCACCACCAACTCCACGAAGGAAACCCCGCACGAACCAGGCCAACCGGCAGCGGAGGCTGCAGCCAGCAAAACCACCCTCCCGACACCAGCAACACCGCCAACCCCGCCCCAAACCATCGCAGCCGGGCCCGGTTCACCTCCCAGTTCCGACGCCGCCCATCCCTCGGGTCGGAGGCGGACATCGCCCCCTTGTGCTTCGTGGAGAAAGACGGGGCACTCATCGCTGGCTCGATCCTGATGGGTTCCGACAACGATCCTCACGGAACCGGTCCGCCATCCCACCACCCAGCGACAGGCGGTCTTCAGTGCGGATCCAAGTCCTGAGGAAGGTTGGGTCGGGACGGATTTCCGGTGTGCAGGCAGCGTGGGCAACCCCCGGGTGCCCGTCCAGCCCGCAGCACGCTCCCGTTCCAAGGCGGGCGCATCTCCATGGTGTCGGACATGCGCTCAGTCGACAGCTACGACGCGGGGAACGTCGGCGTCGGCGTCGGCGTCGGCGTCGGCGTCGGCGTCGGCGTCGGCGTCGGTATCAGTATCGGAATCGAACCGGAACGAACCCCGGGGATGAGCGAACCTTCGTCTCTCCTGTCGCTACCGATTCCGACACGCCTTCCGATAACTCGCAGCTGCGCCCGAGCACAACGAGCCTGGCAACTTCCCCTTCGATCAGGTCCCGGAAACCCGGAGGGTTTCCAGAGATTAGCCGGGGGTCGGACCCGGCTCTGCGGGTTCGACCCCCGGGCAGAAGTCCCACCTCGCACACGACCCCGCCAGGGGTCGCAGCACCCATCCGCGGGATCCGAGCCGACTCGTACTCAGCCCGAAGGGCGGTACTCGTCCTCGTCCTCGAACCCGCAGGCACACCCCGGCCACCCCGCCGACCCCAAGGGTCTCCATCTCATTCTCATCCTTCCCCGTGTCTTCGTGCCTCCGTGAGAGGCTTCCTCGTCCATCACGTTTCGAGCACCAAACCCAGTCTTTCTTACCAGCGAATCAGCACCGGGCGGATCGTGGCGGCCATGCCCTCCTGAAATTGACTCCCGTTGATCATGGCCATAAGCCCCTCGAACGCACGGTCTTGGGCGGAAGATATCGATACAAACGCCCCGAAGGCGCACGGCGTTGCTGCCCCCATTTGGGGCACGTCGATACCGCCGCTGAAACTACAGGAAGACCTCAGAACCTCCGATTCAACACATGACATTCCGCACCGATCGAATCGCATGAAACTCGGAACCAAGGTCGTTTTCGCTGCATTGGGCGCCGTCGCCCTGGCCGTATCGGCCACCCTGCTAAAGCAAAAATTTGTAATCGAGCAACAGGGCGTCGATCTCACGGTCCAGGCCATGCGTGCCGCCGTCGTCGAAGCGGAAAACGTCCGCGAGAGCATCTCCCTGCTCGGCGAACGCGGTGCCTTCGATCGTCGCAAGCTCCTCGAGGAATACCGGCAATCCGGCGACCTGCGCGGCTCGACAATCTACCGGACGATTCCAGTCGTTGCGGCGTGGGAGGCGATCGCGAAGGCCGCCGAGGAGTCCGGCTTCGAGTTTCGCGTGCCCAAGAACCAGGCGCGCAATCCCGAAAACACTCCCACCGCTTCAGAAAGGGAGATCCTGAACATTCTCGAGCGCGGGGACGTACCCGAACTGGTGAAGATCGACCGGGAAGCCAACCAGATCGTGTACGCGCGCCCCATCCGGCTCACCCAGGATTGCCTGGCCTGCCATGGCGACCCGGCCACCAGTCCGACCGGCGACGGCAAAGACATCCTCGGATTCGCGATGGAAAACTGGAAGGCCGGCGAGGTGCATGGCGCCTTTGTCCTGAAGGCGGACCTCGCCCGCGTGGACGAAGTCGTCGCGGCAGGCATGGTGCAGAGTCTGTTCTGGGTTCTGCCCCTGTCCGGCGGCATCGGGCTCGGCTTCATGTTTCTCAACCGCCGCATGATCGTCGCTCCCTTGCGTGATGCCATCGCCCGGATACGGGGGGCCAGCGAACAGAACCTGGCCGCTGCGGCGCAGATCTCCGGAGCAAGCCAGAATCTGGCCGAAGGAGCCAGCCAGCAGGCGGCCTCGCTGGAGGAGACGAGCGCCTCTCTCGTGGAGATGGCGGGCACGACCCGCAAGAATGCCGACAGCGCCGACCACGCGAAGTCGCTCGCCGCAAGCACCAGCTCGGAGGCCGATGCGGGCACCCGGGAAATGGCGGCAATGACCGCCGCCATGGATGCCATCAAGGCGTCCAGCGACAACATTTCGCGCATCATCAAGACCATCGACGAGATCGCCTTTCAGACCAACATCCTGGCCCTCAACGCCGCCGTCGAAGCGGCCCGGGCCGGAGAGGCCGGTCAGGGATTCGCCGTTGTCGCCGACGAAGTGCGCAGCCTCGCCCAGCGCAGCGCCCAGGCCGCCCGAGAAACCGCCGAGCGCATCGGCGATTCGATCGAGAAAAGTTCCCATGGCGCCGGCCTCAGCGGGCAGGTCGCCGAACGGCTGGCCAGGATCGCGGAAAAGGCGAAGCAGCTCGACGGGGTCGTCGCCGAGATCGCGACCGCTTCCCGCGAGCAGTTGCAGGGCATCTCCCAGGTCAACACGGCCGTCGCCCAAATGGATCGCGTCACCCAGGGCAATGCCTCGGGCGCCGAGGAGACGGCCAGCGCCGCCGAGGAACTCAAAGCCCAGGCGGAGGAGACCAGGACGATCGTCTCGCACCTCGCAGCTCTCGTGGAGAACGAGGTCGCACAGGGGCAGGGCAGCATTCTTCCATCTGGGGTCGCCCTTCAGGACGTCACGCGCGCGACGCCGCGCACCGTTCCTCCCGCGTCGTGGGCGAAGAGGACCGCAACAAGATGCACCAGCAACGCGAGGGACGGATCTCCAAGATCGAAGGCAGGCTGAAGCAGAAACGCGGACTGCAAATGCGGTTCACCCTCCGCTGGCGCCTGAATTGATAATGCGGCCACATGCCTGTATCCACTGCCCATGAAGACGACCATTGAGCTTCCCGCCGAACTGCTTCATCGCGCCAAACATACCCTCCATCTCGGCGCCTTCCCGGCCCGTTGATCCGGCACGGATTCCACACGGCGTCACCTCCGGACTCGACCGGCACCCCGCCACGTCGCCATGCTGCCTCCATGCCCCGCATCCCTTCTCCCTCCCCCCTCTTCGAGGGCCGCCGTTCCCTCCACACCGCACGCGCCGCCATCCTCTTTGCCCTGACGTACGCCCTCCACGTTTCGTTCCCGACTGCCGCCGCCCCCGCCACCCTCGGCGTCGGAGCCCCGCCCCCGCCCGGAGCCGAGGTCCTCTTCGACGGCTCCCGCGCCATGCTGGACGAGAAGTGGACCTACTGGCAGGGACCCGGCTTCGCCTCCTCCCTCCCCATCCGCTGGAAGATCGTCGAAGACCCCGTGGACCCCGGAACCGTCGTCATGAGCGATGACCCCGCCGCCGCCGGGGGCCGCTACGGCGCCGCCGACATCGTGACCCAAAAGGAGTTCCGCGACTTCCGCCTCCATATCGAGTTCCTCGTGATGCAGCCCCGGGGCAACAGCGGCGTGTACCTCCAGAACCGCTACGAAATCCAGATCCTCGACGGCGACCGCACCCAGCACGGCATGGGCGCCGTCATCAACGAAACCCCCTCCCCCTATCACGCCTACAACGGGGTCGGGAAATGGAATGCCTACGACATCACCTTCCGCGCCGCGCGATTCCAGGACGGGCGCCGCACCGAACCCGCCCTCGTGACGATGTACTTCAACGGAATCAAGGTTCACACCAACCAGCCCATCAACCAGGTCTGGGGCGGCCCCCGCTCCGGTATCGACGGCGGCAACGACGGCGGCCGCGGCATCACCGACACCCCCGGCGGCCTCAAACTCCAGGCCGAGGGCCACGACGTCCGCTACCGCAACATCTGGATCCGCGAACTCGACCTCACCGAACGCGACACCGATTTCTCCGAATGACCGGACGATCCGGGGTTGCCTTCGGATCCTCTCTTTCTAAGGTGATTCCCATCATGCCCTTGATCCGGTGGTGCAGCCTCTGGCTCGGCCTCAACCTCGCATCCGCAATCGCAGCCCCGGACTACCTCTCCCAGATCAAGCCCCTCCTCACCGAGCACTGCACCGGCTGCCACGGCACCGACCAGCAGAAAGGTGACCTCCGCCTCGATACCGCCGCCGCCGCCCTCGCCGGCGGCGAATTCGGACCCGCCTACGTCCCCGGCAACCCGTCGGACAGTCTCCTCATCCAGGTCCTCGAAGATTCCCACGACGAGATCTCCCGGATGCCCTATCGCCGACCGGCGCTGTCCCCTGACATTGTCCAAGTCTTCCGAGAATGGATCGCCGCCGGTGCCCCCGCCCCCGCCGATGAAACCCCGGGAGGCCGGACGCACTGGGCCTTCCAGGCCCCCACGCCCCCGCCGCTCCCACCCGTCCGCGACACCGCCTGGGTCCGCAATCCCATCGACGCCTTCATTCTCGCCCGCCTCGAATCCCGCCAGCTCCATCCTTCGCCAGAAGCCGACCGCATCACCCTGTTGCGCCGCGTCGCCCTCGATCTCACCGGCCTGCCGCCCTCCCCGGAAGAGGTCGATGCGTTCCTCGCGGACTCCCGGCCGGACGCCTACGAACGGGCGGTCGATTCCCTCCTCCGCTCCCCCCACTACGGCGAACGCTGGGGCCGATGGTGGCTCGATGTCGCCCGCTACGCCGATTCCCACGGCTACAGCATCGACGCGCCCCGCTCGATCTGGCCCTGGCGCGACTGGGTGATCCGCGCCTTCAACGACGACCTCCCCTTCGATCGCATGACCGTCGAGCAACTCGCCGGCGATCTCCTCCCCGATGCCTCCCTCGACCAGCGCGTCGCCACCGGCTTCCACCGCAATACCCAGATCAACCAGGAGGGCGGCATCGATCCCGAACAGTTCCGCATCGAATCCGTCGTGGACCGCGTCAACACCACCGCCACCGCCTACCTCGGCCTCACCGTGGCCTGCGCCCAGTGTCACGACCACAAGTTCGATCCGATCTCCCACCGCGAGTACTTCCAGCTCTTCGCCTTCTTCAATAACCAGGACGAACCCGGACTGCCCCTGCCCAACCCCGCCCAGCAGGCCGCCCTCGCCGATCACCGCCGCCACGTCAGCGAACTCGAAGCCGCCCTCGCCGCCCTCGCCGAGCACGAGGCAGAGGACGTCGCCACCCGTCGCCAGGCCCTCGAACGCCAACTCGCCGCGCTCCGCCGCAAAGCCCCGCCGGTCACCACCACCATGGTCCTCACCGAACGCGCCGAACCCCGCGAATCCTACATCCACATCCAGGGCGACTTCACCCGGCGCGGCCCCGATGTCCAGCCCGGCACTCCCGCCATCCTTCATCCCCTCCGGCCCAACCCGACCCACGACGGTTCCGCCCGCCCCCCCAACCGCCTCGACCTCGCACGCTGGATCGTCGATCCCGCCAACCCCCTCACCGCCCGCGTCACCATGAACCGGGTCTGGCAGCAGTACTTCGGGCGCGGCCTCGTCGAGACCGAGAACGACTTCGGCACCCAGGGCTCGCCCCCCTCCCATCCCGACCTGCTCGACTGGCTGGCCATCGAGTTCCAATCCCGCGACTGGAGCCTCAAGGCCATGCACCGCCTCATCGTCTCCTCCGCCACCTATCGCCAGTCCTCCCGCGCCCGGCCCGACCTCGCCGACATCGACGCCTCCAACCGGCTGCTCGCCCGCCAGAAACGCCTCCGCCTCGATGCCGAAATCATCCGCGATGTCGCCCTCGTCGCCTCCGGCAAACTTCATCCCGCCATCGGCGGCCCCGGCGTCTTCCCGCCCCAACCCGACGGCGTCATGAACCTCGGCCAGTCCCGCCGCCCCTGGACCCCCAGCGAAGGTCCCGACCGCTACCGGCGCGGCCTCTACACCTACTTCTGGCGCGCCACCCCGCACCCGGCCCTCACCGTCTTCGACGCCCCCGACTCCTTCAGCGCCTGCACCCGCCGTCCCCGCTCCAACACCCCTCTCCAGGCCCTCACCCTCCTGAACGACCACGCCTTCGTCGAACTCGCCCAGGCCCTCGCCGAACGTCTCCGCCATCTCCCCGCCGAACACGACGACCAGCGCCTCACCCACGCCTTCCGCCTCTGCCTCGCCCGTCCACCCTCCCCCACCGAACTCGATCGCCTCCGCGATCTCCTCGCACTGGAATCCCGCGACCACGGCCCCTCCGCCGCCTGGGACACCGTCGCCCGTGTGCTCCTCAACCTCGACGAAACCATCACCCGCGAATAGTCCCCCGGAATGACCCCGTCCGCCCCCCTCCCCTCCCTCGAAACCGCCCTCGCCCGCGTCACCCGCCGGCACTTCTTCGGGCGTTGCGGTCTCGGTCTCGGCTCGCTCGCCCTGGCCTCCCTCCTCGACCGTCGTTCCCTGCTCGCCGCACCCCCGGCCGCCGATCATCCGCTCGCCGTCCGCCCCGGACACTTCCCCGCGCGGGCGCGCAACGTGATCTACCTGTTCATGGCCGGCGGCCCCTCCCAGCTCGAGCTGTTCGACTACAAACCCCGCCTCAATGACCTCAACGGCCAGGCCATCCCCGACTCCTATCTCGAAGGCAAACGCTTCGCCTTCATGGACAGTTCGTTCCAGAACAAGTCCACCCTCCTCGGCACCAAACGCGCCTTCCGCCAATGGGGCGACTCCGGCATGTGGGTCTCCGAACTCTTCCCCCACACCGCCCGCATCGTCGATGACATCACCCTGATCCGCTCCTGCGCCACCGACGCCTTCAATCACGCCCCCGCCAAACTCTTCCTCAACACCGGCTCCGCCCAGTTCGGCCGCCCCAGCATGGGCTCCTGGATCACCTACGGCATCGGCAGCGAGGCCGACAACCTCCCCGGCTTCGTCGTCCTCCAAAGCGGTCCACGCGGGCCCCGCGGCGGCGGCGTCAACTGGGGCAGCGGCTTCCTCCCCACCGCCTACCAGGGCGTCCCCCTCCGCAGCCGCGGCGAACCCATCCTCAACCTCACCACCCCCGACGGCGTCGAACCCGACCGCCAGCGCCGCGCCATCGAGGCCATCAACGACCTCAACCTCCAGCGCCTCGTCGAAACCGGCGACCCGGAAATCGCCACCCGCATCGCCGCCTACGAAATGGCCTACCGCATGCAGACCAGCGCCCCGGAAGCCACCGACCTCGCCGGCGAATCCAAGGCCACCCTCGACCTCTACGGCATCCAGGACGACCGCCCCTCCTTCGCCCGTAACTGCCTCCTCGCCCGCCGCCTCGTCGAACGCGGCGTCCGCTTCGTCCAGCTCTACCACACCAACTGGGACAGCCACGGCGGCCCCGGCGAGAACCTCGAGGACGATCTCGAAAAAGTCTGCCTCGACGTGGACCAGGGCCAGGCCGCCCTCGTCCGCGACCTCAAGGCCCGCGGTCTCCTCGATGACACCCTCGTCATCTGGGGCGGCGAATTCGGCCGCACGCCCATGGGCGAAAGCCGCGAGAAAACCGGCCGCAACCATCACATCGACGCCTTCACCACCTGGATGGCCGGCGGCGGCGTCAAGGCCGGCCACGTCCACGGCGAAACCGACGAACTCGGCTTCGGCGTCGTCCGCGACCGCGTCCATGTCCACGACCTCCATGCCACCCTCCTGCACCTCCTCGGCCTCGATCACCTCAAGCTGACCTTCCGCTTCCAGGGTCGCGACTTCCGCCTCACCGACGTCCACGGCAATATCATCACCGAACTCCTCGCCTGACCCCCCCACCTTCCCACCTCCCCGGAGGGACGAGCTCCGCGAGTCCGCTTCCCACCTCCCCACACCAACCCCCTCCACGAACCCACCTCCCCGCCTACTTCGCGTACTCCACGCAACGCGTCTCCCGGATCAACGTCACCCGTATCTGCCCCGGATACTGCAAATCGTCCTCGATCTTCCGGCAGATCGTTCGCGCCAGCTGGAAACTGGCGGTGTCGTCCACCACCTCCGACCGCACGATCACCCGCAATTCCCGACCCGCCTGGACCGCAAAGCACTTCTCCACGCCCTCAAACGACCGGCCCAGCCGTTCAAGATGCTCCACCCGCTTCAAATAGGTCGCCATCGTCTCCGATCGCGCCCCGGGACGTGAGGCGCTGATGGCATCCGCCGCGCTCACCAGCACTCCCAGCGGCCCCTCGGAATCCACCTCCTGATGATGCGACGCCACCGCGTTCACAATCGCGGGATCCTCTCCGTGCCGCCGCAGCAACTCGGCCCCCACCAGCGCGTGCGGACCCTCGACCTCGTGGCTCACCGCCTTCCCAATGTCGTGCAACAGTCCCGACCGCTTCGCCGCCTCCACCCCGACCCCCAGCTCCGCCGCCAGCAATCCGCACAGGTGCGCCACCTCGATGGAGTGATCCAGGATGTTCTGCGAGTAGCTGTGACGAAACCGCAGCCGCCCCAGCAACCGCATCGTCTCCACGTGCAGCGGCGCCAGCCCCACCCGCGTGACCGCCTCCTCCCCCAGCCGGAGAATGCTGTCCTCCATCTCCTTCTGGACCTGCGCCACCACCTCCTCGATCCGCGTGGGATGAATCCGTCCATCGGCGATCAGCCGCGACATCGATTCCCGCGCCACCGCCCGCCGCACCGGATCGAACCCCGAGATCACCACCGCGTTCGGCGTGTCATCGATCAGCACCGTCACCCCCGTCGCCGTCTCGAAGGCCCGGATGTTCCGGCCTTCCCTCCCGATGATGCGCCCCTTCACCTCGTCGCTGTGGATCGCCACCGAAGTCGTGGTGCTCTCAAAGGTGTACTCCCCGGCATAACGCTGCACCACCGTCGCCAGAATCCGACGCGCCTTCTCCTCCGCCCGGAACTGCGCCTCCTCGAGCACGTGCCGGACCCGCTCCGCCGCCTCGCGCTCAGCCTCGCTCTGCACCCGCTCCATCACCCGCTCCCGCGCCTCCTCGGGCGTCAGGCGCGCCACCCGCCCCAGTTCCTCCTTCAACTGCTCGCAGAGCCGGCCGTGATCCTCCGCCCGCCGGTCCAGTTCCAGACGCTGCCGGTGCAACTCCTCCGCCCGACCCCGCAACCGTTCCTCCTCCACCGCCAGCCGTTCCAACTGCTGGTTCACCAGCCGCTCCCGCTCCCCGATCCGCCGGTCAATATCCTCGAGCTCCAGACGACGCCGCGCCTGGTGCTGATCCGCCTGCTCCCGCAGCTTGTGGACCTCCTCGTTCGCCAGCAGCCGCGCCTCCCGCGTGATCGATTCCGCCTCCTTGCGCGCCGCCGCCAGCAATCCCTCCGCCTTCTCCTCCATCTCCCGCCGCAGTCGCACCGTCTCCCGACGGTGATGCACGAAGAGAAGCACCGAGCCCGCCGCCAGAAGCCCGGCGCCGCCTATCAGCAGGTTGACCGATACCGCCGGATCCATGGTTCGTCAGCACCCGCCAGGCTTCACCGTCCACCATCGCCCGGGGGTCACCACCACCTGCACGTTCACGTCATGGGGCTCGGACGGCACCTCGGCCACGAGTTGTCCGTCAAAACCGACGCCCCAGCGGCGCGCCCGCCGCGCACGGATTAACAGGCGGTCGAAATGCCCTCTGCCCCTGCCCAGTCGCCGCCCGCCAAAGTCGAAGGCTAGGCCCGGAACCAACACCAAGTCCAGTCGTTCAAGGTTCACCGCCTCCGCCTCCGCCGCCGGCTCAATCACCCCGTCCGGACCCCGCTGCCACGCCGCGTCCGGCGTCCACCGCGCCGCATCGTACTCGCCCCGGTCCCGGTTCCATCGCGGCACCCCCACCACCCTGCCGCCCGCCACCGCCGCCCGCATCGCCTCCGTGACCTCCGGCTCCGAAGGCAGCGCCAGATACCCCAGCACCACCCCCGCCCCCGCCCATTCCTCCGATCCCTGCAGCCGCAGGCAGACCGCCGCGGATCCGTCCCGCCTTTCCTCCAACCCCATCCCCGACAGACGCTCCCGCATCGCCTGCCGCAACGCCCGCTTCGCCTCGGCAACGCCCCCCATCGCGCCAGCGCTCAACCCGGCCCCCCCTGCCCCCGCGCCGCCTCGAACTGCGCGCGCCATTGCGCCACCCGGTCCCGGATCTTCTTCTCGAATCCCTGCTCCGTCGGCTCGTAGTAACGCCGGCTCGACCCCAGGTAATCCTGCGCCACGAAATGTCCCTCGTGCCCGTGCGCGTAGGCGTACCCCACCCCATGGCCCAGCCGCTCCGCCCCCGCATAATGCCCGTCCCTCAAATGCTCCGGCACCGGCAGCGTCCGGCCCGACCGCACGTCCTCCAGCGCCGCATCGATCGCCACGATCGACGAGTTGCTCTTGGGCGCCGTCGCCAGGTACACCGTCGCCTCCGCCACCGGAATCCGCGCCTCCGGCCACCCCACAAACTCCGCCGCCTGATGGGCCGCCACCGTCACCATCAGTCCCATCGGATCCGCCAGCCCGATGTCCTCCGCCGCCAGAATCATCAGCCGCCGCGTGATGAACCTCGGGTCCTCCCCCGCATGAATCATCTTCGCCAGCCAGTACAGCGCCGCGTCCGCGTCGCTTCCACGCACCGACTTGATGAAGGCCGAGATGGTGTCGTAATGCGCATCCCCGTCCCCGTCGTACACCACCGCCTTCCGCTGGATGCACTGCTCCGCCACCGCCAGATCCACCCGGATGATCCCCTCCCCGTCCGGCGGCGTGGTCAGTACCGCAATCTCCAGCGAGTTCAGCGCCTTGCGGCCGTCGCCGTCCGATACCCGCGCCAGGTGCGACAGCGCCCCGGCATCCGCCTGCACCCGCAGATGTCCCAATCCCCTCTCCTCATCCCCAAGGGCCCGCTCCAGCAATCCCCGGATCGCCTCCTCGTCCAGCGGCCGCAATTCGAAGATCTGCGAACGCGACACCAGCGGCGCGTTCACGAAGAAGAAAGGATTGTGCGTCGTCGCTCCGATGAGCCGTACCACTCCCGCTTCGACATCCGGCAGCAGCACGTCCTGCTGCGCCTTGTTGAACCGGTGGATCTCGTCGATGAACAGCAGCGTCGATTCGCCCGCATTCGCCAGACGGTTCGATGCCGTCGCCAGAATCCGCCGGATGTCCGCCACGTTCGATTCCACCCCGCTCAACCGCTCGAA
Source organism: Verrucomicrobiia bacterium (assembly GCA_019634625.1). NCBI lineage: Bacteria > Pseudomonadati > Verrucomicrobiota > Verrucomicrobiia > Verrucomicrobiia bacterium. Next base: position 29,652 of record JAHCBA010000036.1, on the reverse strand, counting down.
CCGGCACCGCGTCTGCCGCGCAATGATCTGCGCCAGCGACGTCTTCCCCGTCCCCGGCGGACCGTAGAACAACACCGACTGCACCCGGTCCGCTTCAATCGCCCGTCGCAACAACTGGCCCGGCGCCAGGATGTGCCGCTGCCCCGCGTACTCCTCCAGCGTCCGGGGCCGCATCCGTGCCGCCAAGGGTGCCGGACGCGCCGTCCGCCGCTCGCCCCCCTCAAACCCTCCTGATGCCCCAGCCTCCGGCCCGCCCCCCGCCCCTGTCCCGGCGGGTCGCGCCGGTGTCGGCGAAGCGGCAAAAAGGTCGGCTTGGCCCATGGCGGCACCCCTTCATTCCAGCTTCCGCAACCAGATGTTCCGGAACCGGACCGGGTTGCCGTGGTCCTGCAGATGCAACGGGCCCTTCGCGACAACCCCGCGTCCCGGTGCCGCCGTCGTCGCACCGCCCGTGATCGGCACCCGGTCCAGCACCAGCACGCCGTTGTGGAACACCGTGAAGGATCCGGGAATCACCGCGCCGTCCTCTCCCACCTTCGGCGCCCGAAATACAATGTCGTACGTCTGCCATTCCCCCGGCCGCTTCGAGGCGTTCACCAGCGGTGCCGCAATTCCATAGAACGCCGCCGCCTGCCCCGTGGGCGCGGTCGGGTTCTCAAAGGAATCCAACACCTGGATCTCATACCGCCCCTGGAAGTACACCCCGCTGTTCCCCCTCCCCTGATCCTGCCCCGTCACCTCCGCCGGCGCAGCCCACTCGATGTGCAGTTGGATGTCGCCGAATTCCTCCCGGGTCGTGATCCCCCCGCCCCGCACCTCCGCGTATCCGTTCTCCACCTTCCACGCCGGCGCACTGCCCCGCGGCCCCACCCACGCCGACAGGTCCCGCCCATCGAACAACACCACGGCGTCCGATGGCGGCGGCGCCCCATGACTGAACGTCGCCCCTGGCGTCACCACCCGCGGCTCCTCCGACATCGCACTCATCCCCAACCCCAGTCCGATGATCAGTCCCATCCCAATCAGTCTCCTGCCGGGTCCGGTTCCAGAAATCCATTTGCGTCGGTCCATGCCCGGACATTGCCGCTGCGCCCCGCCCACCTGCCATCAAAATGCTGCCCCCCCTTGGAAGGCGGGCGCATCCCAGGTTCTTGGAACTCGCCCAAGCCATTCCTCGTGGGGACTCGTGCCCAGCCCGAAGGACGGTACTCGTCCCCGCCCTCGAACCCGCAGGCACACCTCTCGGAAGGACGAGCTCCGCGAGTCCTCCATCCACGGCACCGCCCCCCTTCAGCCTCCTCGAACCCGGCCCTCCAGATGTACCCACCCGGCTCCACCTTTCGGAGGGACAAGCTCCGCGAGTCCGGGATGCACGGTTTGAAGGTCCGCGTCCTTGCCAGAAGCTCCGGATCGAGGGCCGTTGACCAAGTCCCGTGTCTCCCCGTTCGGTGTCCCGGCTTCAGCCGGCCACAGCCCCGCTGCAGCTCCCGGCTCCGGCTACCCACCAGGAAACCGCTGACATCCAACAACGCCGCTTGATTCTCCCAACCCGCACGCTACAACGAACGGGTCGTCCTGAACTCAGTTCTGATACAAACCATGAAAAAGCCCCTGTCGATCGCGTTGGCGTCGGCGGCCTTCCTGGCCCTCCAGGTTAGCCTCCATGCCAATCCGGCTCCGTGTCCCGATGCCAAGCCGGCCGTTGAAGCCACCTCCGTCAAAGCCGACTGTACGGCCAAGTCCGACTGCGCCGCCACTGAGGCGACTTCCACCGAGGCCAAGGCCGACTGCGCCAAGACCGAGGCCACCTCCGCCAAGGCTGACTGCGCGGCCAAGTCCGACTGCGCCGCCACCGAGGCGACTTCCACCGAAGCCAAGGCCGACTGCGCCGCCACCGAGGCGACATCCACCGAGGCCAAGGCCGACTGCTCCAAGACCGAGGCCACCTCCGCCAAGGCTGACTGCGCGGCCAAGTCCGACTGCGCCGCCACTGAGGCGACCTCCGCCGAGGCCAAGTCCGACTGCTCCAAGACCGAGGCCACCTCCGCCAAGGCTGACTGCGCTGCCAAGTCCGATTGCGCCGCCACCGAGGCGACCTCCACCGAGGCCAAGGCCGACTGCGCCAAGACCGAGGCCACCTCCGCCAAGGCTGACTGCGCTGCCAAGTCCGACTGCGCCGCCACCGAGGCGACCTCCACCGAGGCCAAGGCCGACTGCGCCAAGACCGAGGCCACCTCCGCCAAGGCTGACTGCGCTGCCAAGTCCGATTGCGCCGCCACCGAGGCGACCTCCGCCGAGGCCAAGGCCGACTGCTCCAAGACCGAAGCCACCTCCGCCAAGACCGAGTGCTCCGCCACCGAGGCAACCTCCACCGAAGCCAAGGCCGACTGCTCCAAGACCGAAGCCACCTCCGCCAAGTCCGACTGCTCCGCCACCGAGGCAACCTCCGCCGAAGCCAAGGCCGACTGCTCCAAGACCGAAGCCACCTCCGCCAAGGCCGAGTGCTCCGCCACCGAGGCAACCTCCACCGAAGCCAAGGCTGACTGCGCCAAGACTGAAGCCACCTCCGCCAAGTCCGACTGCTCCGCCACCGAGGCAACCTCCGCCGAAGCCAAGGCCGACTGCGCCAAGACTGAAGCCACCTCCGCCAAGTCCGACTGCTCCGCCACCGAGGCAACCTCCGCCGAAGCCAAGGCCGACTGCTCTGCCACCGAGGCAACCTCCGTCCAGGCGAAGGACGCCGCCACCTGCGACGCCTCCAAGGGTCAGCACGTGATGTTGAAGGTCAAAGGGGCTGACTGCGCGGAGACCCTGAAGAAGAACCTGACCCGCCTCGACGGTGTCAGCGACGTGGCCACCTGCGATTCCAGCAAGTTCACCAAGGTCACCTTCAGCAAGGAGAAGGTTTGCACGGACAAGATCATGGCCACGCTGAAGGACGCCGGCTACAAGGTGGAAGCGCAACGTGTCACCTACGCCGTGAACGGCCTGGCCTGCGGTGCCTGCTCCTCCAAGGTCAGCAAGGCCCTCACCCAGGTGACGGGCGTCGTGGAATCCAAGGTCTCCCACGAAGGCAAGAAGGCCGTGGTGGACTTCGATCCGAACAAGATCTCGGCGGCGAAAGTGATGGCGGCCATCGAGGCGAGTGGCTTCAAGGCGACGGAAGCGATCAACTGAAGTTCCCTCCCCGGGGGTCGATCAACCCATCGAGGGCGCCCTTCCCCAGGGCGCCCTTTTTTTGTGCCCTCATCGCCCAGTCGGGTCCATCCGGTCGAAGCCAACGTGGTGACGGATCAGGGCGAAGAACGAGAAGGGATCGACGACATCGATCGGCAGATCCGGATGATCTTCGCGCAGACGGCGGGACACTTCCGCGTACCAGCGCGGCGACTTGAGAATGCTGCGAGCCCAAAGAAACCCGGGTTGACCTGGGGTGCGGGCGCGCGCGCTCTCGACAACAACGCGGACGGCGGCGTCCACGCCATCCGGAAGATCCCGCTCGGGACACGCAGGGACACCTGCGCGCAATCTGGGACCCGGATCGAAGTGCGTGCCAAAACCGTCGGGGCTGAACGATCGGAAGCGGGCGAACTCGACGTCGGTGGAGGCTCCCGCCGAACCGTCCAGAATGAACCCCGTGATGCTGAGATCCCATCGTCGAAAACGGGGTTGGCAGTAGGCTTCCCACGCGGCCAGTGCTGGGGGCAACCCGGAGTCCGGGCGGTGGGTCAGAGCCCTGGGGTTGAGGTACCCCGCCCCGGAATTGCCCGCGATGAAATAGTCGTTGGTCGTGGCACGGACGCGGGCGTAGGCAAGGGCCTGCGGGGCGCGATCGGCCAGGCCAGGATTGAAGGCCCAGCCCAGCGGAACCTCGCCAAGGTGCGGGTCGTGGAAGAAGGCAGGCACGGACTTGTACAGCCAGGAGGGCGCGTCGTAGTCGCCGACGTAGTGGCCGACAAAAAAGCGGGGAGCCATACGCCCATCGGCATCGATCCATCCACGCCTCCGCATATCGTCCTCCGAAGGGGGACGGGCAGGCTGCGGATACCGGGGGAGCAGAGGGAAGTGGGTGTGGAATGAGGCGTTGGCCATGGCTCCCAGCCCGGCGGCGTCGGCCTCCTTGTAGGCATTGAACTGGGAGATCAGACGGGTGAACTCCCACTCCGTGGGAACCGGCTCGTGCCTGCCAGCCCCACCGTGGGTCGTGTACTTGAAGGGCCATGGAGGAAACCCGCCGATCTTCACGATGCCCCCGCCGGCGCGGTCGTGGAGCCGACCGAGAATGGTCAGCAGGGTTTCGCGGTCGGACCCAATCGGCTGCGACGGTTCGTCGATGGGCGTTTCATCGCCCCAGGGGCATAGATCGAAGAAGAAGGCTTGGCGGGAGATGAACCAGTCGTGGTTGGACAGGGTATGCATGTCGGCCCCGGCTCGACGGGCCTCGCGCAGCCACCATGCGTCCAGGTAATGAGCCCCAAGTGCATTCGCCTGGGGATGTCGCGGATGAAGCCATGTCTCAAGAGCCCATCGGTATGCATCATTCTTCGGGCTTGGCCCCTTGAAACGTGGGGAACCGTCCGGTTCCACCAACCAGCGGCGTACCGGCAGGCCGCGATCCCGTGTCAGGCGCTGGTACAGGGACTGGGGATGCGGATCCCAGCGGACCGGCAGAAGACCCTCGATGCCCGCAGCCGTGGACGCGAGGTTGGACGTCGCCGGAACCTCGCCGTCGTACACCACCAGCCCCTCATACACCTCTCGAAACGTGTCCAGCACCGCATCGAGATCGGCAAGGGGCCTCACGTCGGCGTCCGCCAGCCAGCCGCCGGGCTCGCGATACCAGTCCCACCAGAAGCGGTCGGTCTCGATCCCCCATTCGCGGCAGAAGAACAGATACAGGCTCGGCCGACCCCGGTTCGCGAGACCCTGAAGCGCCGCCAGAACATGCAGGCTGTCCCACGCGTCTCGCCTCGCGGCTTCGTCTTCAAGATCGATCCGCCGCCATTGCGTGGCGTCGAACGTGTGGATCGCCCCGGTCACGGACGACGCCATCGCCGGAAGTCCGTTCGATCGCCCGGCCTCGACAGCGCCGGAGGCAAGGGAAGGCAGGACCGTGATGACCGCGACCGCAAGCATCCTTCGGAGCGCAGCAGGACTCATGACCCCATCCATGAATCGGGCGGCCGTGAGGCGTCAAGATTGCCGGGATCGGTCACCGCAAACGTCATGCATCCCGAAGTTGTGGGGAGAGGTGCGCATTTCGCGAAACGTCGTCTCGGAGGGCCGACTTCCACGAGCCCGCTGCGGAGTTGGTGCAATGGATTGCGGACTCGATGAGCTCGTCCCTCCAATTCGCTGCCGCCCCACCCACAACTCCGGGATGCACCACCGCAAACGCAGGTGCTCCACCACGTCGGACCGATGAGCCCGGAAGCCCGGAAGACCTGAAGCCTAACCCCTCCCTCATCCCGCCCCGTCGATCCGTGCACCGCAAGTTCCGGTCAGGGTTGAACAATCCCGGTAGAGCCCGCCCCGGCTTTCACACCGATCCTCCTCCCGCCGTCAGGGTCGGACCTCACCCGGACGGTTGCCAGAGCGTCCCGATGCGCGCACGCCACTCACCCTCAACCCGGCGGTGCCACGATCCCAACCGCCCCATCCCGCGCATGGCCCGCGTGACCCCTCCCCCAAGGTGAAGGCCGCCCCCCCATCGCCCGCGCCGCATCCCATCGAGATCCCGAATGGACACGGTGGCGCCCTCGATGCCCTGCTGGCCCCGCGCACCATCGCCCTCGTCGGCGCGTCGGAACGTCCCGATAGCCCCGGTCATGCGCTCTGGAACAACCTCGCCTCCTTTCCCGGCTCCGTCTTCCCCGTTCACCCCGCTCATCGGTCCGTCTTCGGAAGACCCTGCGCCCCGCGCGTCTCCGCCATCGGTCAACCCGTGGACCTCGCGATCGTCGTTGCCCCTGCCCGCACCGTCCCGGAGACCATTGCCGACTGCGCCCGCACTCAGGTCCGGGCCGCCCTCATCCTCACCCCGGAATCCCCCAAACCCCACGTCCCGCCCGCCCAGTGGCATGAGGCCATCCGCAGCGCCGCACGCCCCGCCCGCATGCGGATCCTCGGCCCCAGCGCCCTCGGAATCCTCATCCCCTCCCGTTCATACCACGCTTCCCTCCTCCCCGGAAAGGCCCGCCCCGGTAATGTCGCCTTCCTCACCCAAAGCGCCGCCCTCTGCGCCTCGGTGCTCGACTGGAGCCAGCGGGAACACGTCGGTTTCAGCGGTGTCGTCTCCATGGGTTCGATGATCGATGTCGGCTGGGGTGACCTCATCGATTACTTCGGAGACGATCCTCATACCCGCAGCATTGTCCTCTGCATGGGCCCCCTCGGGGACGCCCGTCGCTTCCTCTCCGCTGCCCGCGAAGTCGCCCTCGCCAAACCCGTCATCGCCATCAAGACCGGCCGGGGCACCGCCCTTCCCGACACCCACAGCGCCGCCTCGTACCCCACCCTCCACCAGGGCGACGAAGTCCTCGATGCCGCCTTTCGCCGCGTCGGTATCCTCCGCGTCCCCACCCTCGCCGAACTCTTCGACATGGCGGAAACCCTCGGCAAACAACCGCGCCCCGCCGGCCCCAGACTCGCCATCCTCACCAATGCCCTCTGCCCCGGCGTGCTCGCCAACGATGCCCTCCTCGCCGCCGGTGGCGAACCCGCCGCCCTCAATCCGGAAAGCCTGGTCGCCCTCGAATCCCTGGGTGCCACCCTCGATGCACCCGGTTCCCCCATCGACCTCCGCAATCACGCCACCCCCGAAACCTTCGCCAGTGCCCTCGAAACCGTCGCCGCCGACCCCGGCAACGACGGCGTCCTCGTCATCCTCACCCCTCAGTGGAAAACCGACCCGATGGGCACCGCCAAGGCCATCCGCAAGGCCGCCCGCCCCCCCTCCAAACCCGTCCTCGTAAACTGCATGGGCGGCCGCACCGTCGAAGGCGCCCGCCGTGCCCTCAATGAGGCCGGCTTTCCCACCACCGACTACCCCGACGCCGCCGCCGCCGCCTTCTGCCACATGTGGCGCTACAGCTACCACCTCCGGTCCCTGTACGAAACGCCCCTCCAGGATCCCGCCGCCCCCGGCGATGCCCCCACCGACCGCGGTCGCGCCACCGTCATCCTCGACGAAGCCCTCCATGCCGACCGTACCCTCCTCACCGAGGTCGAATCCAAGGCCGTCCTCGCCAGCTACGGCATCCCGGTCGTCCCCACCCAGGTCGCCCTCAGCGCCAGTGACGCCGTCAAACTCGCCAACCGCATCGGTTACCCCGTGGTCGTTAAACTCTTCTCCCAAACCCTCACCCACAAAACCGAGGTCGGCGGCGTCCAGCTCAACCTCGGCAATCCCGTCGCCGTCCGCGAAGCCTGGCGCTCCATCGAAACCCACGTCATCGAACGCGCCCACCGCAACGACTTCCTCGGCGTCACCGTTCAACCCATGGTCGTCCACAACGGCTGCGAACTCCTCCTCGGCAGCCGCCTCGACCTCGACTTCGGTCCTGTCCTCGTCTTCGGCACCGGCGGACCCTGGACCGATGTCTTCCGCGATCGCGCCCTCGCCCTCCCCCCGCTCACCCATACCCTCGCCCTGCGCTGGATCGAACAAACCCGCGCCTTCCAAGGCCTCCGTGCCCAACGCACCCGGCGCCCCGTCAACCTCCCCGCCCTCCAGTCCCTCCTCGTCCGCTTCAGCTACCTCGTCCTCGAACAACCCCGCATCGCCGAAATCGACATCAATCCCCTCATCGCCGACGCCGATACCCTCGCCGCCGCCGATGCCCGTATCGTCCTTCATCCGCCCGGCACCGACCTCGATTCCCTCCCACGCCCCGCCATCCGCCCCTACCCCTCCCGATACGTCCTGAAACGCTCCCTCAAGGACGGCACCCCGGTCGTCATCCGACCCATCCTCCCCGAGGACGAACCCCGCATCGTCGCCTTCCATAAGACCCTCTCGGACCGCAGCGTCTACAATCGCTACTTCGTCCCCCTCAAGCTCAGCGAACGCATCGCCCACGAACGCCTCGTCCGCGTCTGCTTCAGCGACTACGATCGCGAAATCCCCCTCGTCACCGAGTTCCGTCCCGCTCCCGCCGCCCCCGCCCAAATCATCGGTATCGGCCGCCTCAGCAAGGAACACCTCCTCGACCAGGCCGAATTCGCCATCGTCATCTCCGACGCCTGGCAGGGCCGCGGCCTCGGCCGTCAACTCCTCGAACTCCTCATCCAGATCGCCCGCGACGAGAAACTCCCCCGCCTCTTCGGGCATATCCTCGTCGGGAATCGCGAAATGCAGCACGTCTGCCGCAAACTCGGATTCCGCATCCGCCATCGCCCCGGCGACAGCGATTGCCTCGCCGAACTCCCGCTCTAAGGTCCCCGCCAACCCAACCGCCCACCGCCCATCCCCATATGACCCCCAACCGCTTCTACACCCTCGACGGCAATGAGGCCGTCGCCCGCGTCGCCTACCCCCTCAGCGAGGTCATCGCCATCTACCCCATCACCCCGTCCTCCCCCATGGGCGAATGGGCCGATGCCTGGGCCAGCGCCGATCAACCCAACCTCTGGGGTACCGTCCCTTCCGTCATCGAAATGCAGTCCGAAGGCGGTGCCGCCGGAGCCATCCATGGCGCCCTCCAGACCGGCACCCTCGCCACCACCTTCACCGCCTCCCAGGGGCTCCTCCTCATGCTCCCCAACATGTTCAAGATCGCCGGGGAACTCACCCCCGCCGTCTTCCACATCGCCGCCCGTTCCCTCGCCGCCCAGGGCCTCTCCATCTTCGGCGATCATTCCGATGTCATGGCCGCCCGCTCCACCGGCTGGGCCATGCTCTGCTCCAATTCCGTCCAGGAAGCCCACGACCTCGCCCTCGTCGCCCACGCCGCCACCCTCGAATCCCGCATCCCCTTCCTCCACTTCTTCGATGGCTTCCGTACCTCCCATGAGGTCGCCAAAATCGAAACCCTCCCCGACGACGTCCTGCGCGCCATGATCGACGAATCCCTCGTCAGCGATCACCGCGCCCGTGCCCTCTCCCCCGACCGCCCCGTCCTCCGCGGTACCGCCCAAAACCCCGACGTCTATTTCCAGGCCCGCGAAACCGTCAACCCGTTCTACCAGCGCTGCCCCGGCATCGTGCAGGCCGCCATGGACCGCTTCGCCTGCCTCACCGGACGCCAGTACCGCCTCTTCGAATACGTCGGCGCCCCGGACCCCGAACGCGTCGTCATTCTCATGGGCTCGGGCTGCGAAACCGCCCACGAAACCGTCGATTACCTCGTCGCCCGCGGCGAGAAAGTCGGCCTCCTCAAAGTCCGCCTCTACCGCCCCTTCGACACCGCCGCCTTCCTCGCCACCCTCCCCGCCTCCACCCGCGCCATCGCCGTCCTCGATCGTACCAAGGAACCCGGCGCCGCCGGCGATCCCCTCTACCTCGATGTCGTCCATGCCCTCTTCCAAAACCCCTCCCGCTCCACCCCCTTCCCCCGCGTCGTCGGTGGGCGCTACGGCCTTTCCTCCAAGGAGTTCACTCCCGCCATGGTCCATGCCGTCCTCGATCACCTCACCCACCCCGAACCCAAAAACCCCTTCACCGTCGGCATCCTCGACGACGTCTCCCATACCAGCCTCGATGTCGATCCCGACCTCTCCATCGAACCCGATGACGTCCGCCGCGCCGTCTTCTACGGCCTCGGCGCCGATGGCACCGTCGGTGCCAACAAGGAAAGCATCAAGATCATCGGCGAAAACACCGACCACTACGCCCAGGCCTACTTCGTCTATGACTCCAAGAAGTCCGGCGCCGTGACCATCTCCCACCTCCGCTTCGGACGCCGCCCCATCCGCTCCACCTACCTCATCTCCCAGGCCCAGTTCGTTGCCTGCCACCAGCCCGTCTTCCTCCAACGCTTCGACCTCACCGAAGCCCTCGCCCCCGGCGGCACCCTCCTCCTTAATACCCCCTGGACCCCCGGGGACGTCTGGAACCACCTCCCACGCCCCCTCCAGGAAGGCCTCATCTCCCGCCGCGCCCGCCTCTATACCATCGACGCCACCCGCGTCGCCCGCGATGCCGGCATGGGCGGTCGCATCAATACCATCATGCAGACCTGCTTCTTCGCCGTCTCCGGGGTCCTCCCCCGCGAGGAAGCCATCCACGCCATCAAGGACTCCATCCGCCATACCTACGGCCGCAAAGGCGAGGAGATCGTTCAGATGAACCTACGCGCCGTGGACAGCACCCTCGATCACCTCTTCGAAATCCCCCTCCCCGCCACCCCCTCCTCCACCGCCACCCTGCGCCCCCCCGTCCCCCCCGAAGCACCCCCCTTCGTCCGCAATGTCCTCGGCCCCATCATCGCCGGCCGCGGCGATCGTGTCCCCGTCAGCGCCCTCCCCGCCGACGGCACCTTCCCCACCGGCACCGCCCGCTGGGAGAAACGCAACCTCGCCCTCGAAATCCCCGTCTGGGATCCCTCCATCTGCATCCAGTGCGGCAAGTGCGTCTTCGTCTGCCCCCACGCCGTCATCCGCAGCAAAGTCTGCAATCCCGCACGCCTCGCCGATGCCCCGCCCGACTTCCTCGCCGCCCCCTCCCGCATCCCCATCTGGAAGGGACTCCAGTTCACCCTCCAGGTCTCTCCCGAGGACTGCACCGGCTGCGCCCTCTGTGTCGATATCTGCCCCGCCCGCAGCAAGTCCGAGGCCCGGCGAAAAGCCATCCACATGACGCCCCTCGATCCCGATCACGATGCCGGCAACCGGCACTGGGACTACTTCCTCAAACTCCCCGAGTTCGACCGGCGCCGCCTCTCCACCGCCTCCGTCCGCGAAATGCAGGTCGCCGAACCCCTCTTCGAGTTCTCCGGCGCCTGCTCCGGCTGCGGCGAAACCCCCTACCTCAAACTCCTCACCCAGCTCTTCGGCGACCGACTCATCATCGCCAATGCCACCGGCTGCTCTTCCATCTACGGTGGCAACCTCCCCACCACCCCCTACGCCCCCAACGCCGAAGGACGCGGCCCCGCCTGGTCCAATTCCCTCTTCGAAGACAATGCCGAGTTCGGTCTCGGCTTCCGCGTCTCCCTCGATAAACAACGCGAGTTCGCCCTCGAACTCGTCGGTCATCTCGCCCCCAAAATCGGCGACGCCCTCGCCCGCCGCCTCCTCACCAACCCCCAGAAGGACGAAGCCGACCTCCACGACCAACGCGAGAACGTCGCCGCCCTCAAACAAGTCCTCGCGTCCCTCGACTCCCCCGAGGCCATCCGCCTCGCCGCCCTCGCCGACCATCTCGTCCGCAAAAGCGTCTGGGTCGTCGGCGGCGACGGCTGGGCCTACGACATCGGCTACGGCGGCCTCGACCACGTCCTCGCCAGCGGTCGTAATGTCAAGATCCTCGTCCTCGATACCGAGGTCTATTCCAACACCGGCGGCCAGATGTCCAAATCCACCCCGCGCGGCGCCGTGGCCAAGTTCGCCGCCGGCGGAAAACCCCTCGGCAAAAAAGACCTCGGCATGATCGCCATGCAGTACGGTCACGCCTACGTCGCCTCCGTCGCCATGGGCGCCAAGGACGAACACACCCTCCGCGCCTTCCTCGAAGCCGAGGCCTTCGACGGACCCGCCCTCATCATCGCCTACAGCCATTGCATCGCCCACGGCATCGACATGGCCGCCGGCCTCCGCCACCAGAAAGCCGCCGTCCAGACCGGTCACTGGCTCCTCTACCGCTATCACCCCGACCACGCCGCCAACGGCACCAACCCCCTCCACCTCGACTCCCCCCAACCCCACCTCCCCCTCGGCGACTACCTCCAGTCCGAAAACCGCTTCCGCATGCTCTCCAAGAGCCACCCCGACGCCGCACGCGACCTCTTCAAGCGCGCCCAGGCCGATGCCCACGCCCGCTTCTCCCTCTACCGCCAGCTCGCCTCCCGCGAGTTCACCCCCGTCCGGCCTGACGCCGCCTCCCCCCAGGGCACCGGCAATGGCAACGGCGACAACCCCCAGGAACCCGGCGCCGACTGAACCCCAACCCCCCACCCCCCTTCCCATCCCTCCAACGCCAACCCCCTCCCCACATGGACCTCGCCACGCGCTACCTCGGGCTCCGCCTCAAATCCCCCCTCGTCCCCAGTGCCTCCCCGCTCTCCGAGGACCTCGACAACATCAAGCGCCTCGAGGACGCCGGCGCCGCCGCCATCGTCCTCTACTCCATCTTCGAGGAACAGATCCGCCTCGAACGCCACGAACTCCATCATCACCTCACCCAGGGCACCGAAAGCTACCCCGAGGCCCTCAGCTACTTCCCCGATCCCGCCGAACTCTTCATCGGCGCCGAGGACTACCTCCGCCACATCCAGCGCGCCAAGGCCGCCACCGTCATCCCCATCATCGCCAGCCTCAACGGCTCCACCCTCGGCGGCTGGACCGACTTCGCCCGCCAGATCCAGCAGGCCGGCGCCGATGCCATCGAACTCAACCTCTACCACATCCCCACCCGACCCGATCAGCCCGGCGCCGATATCGAACGCCAGTACGTCGAGGTCCTCCGCGCCGTCAAAGCCGCCGTCCAGATCCCCGTCGCCGTCAAAGTCAGCCCCTTCTTCACCAACTTCGCCCACATGGCCGCCCAGTTCGATGCCGCCGGCGCCGCCGGCCTCGTCCTCTTCAACCGCTTCTACCAGCCCGATATCGAACTCGAATCCCTCGAGGTGGTCCCCCACGTCATGTACTCCACCCCCATGGCCATGCGCCTCCCCATGCGCTGGATCGCCATCCTCTACGAACGCGTCGGCGCCGACCTCGCCGCCACCAGCGGCATCCACCGCGGCACCGACGCCCTCAAAATGCTCATGGCCGGCGCCAGCGTCGCCATGCTCTGCTCCGCCCTCCTCCGCCACGGCATCAAACATCTCCGCGTCATCGAACAGGAAATGCGCGAGTGGATGAACGAACACGAATACAGCTCCGTGGAACAACTCAAGGGCAGCCTCAGCCAGAAATACTGCGCCGACCCCTCCGCCTTCGAACGCGCCCAATACCTCCGCGCCGTCGGCGTCCGTACCCTCCGCCAGCTCTGATCGAAATCGCCATCGCCACCCGTCTCCATCCCCTGCCGCCCAAAAACGGACCCCCTCAACGCCCAAACTTTCGTGCATATGCACGAAAGTTTGGGCGTTTTTAGAGCGCGGCGCCGCTCCCGCCCGCAACCGCCCCCACCCCGCCCCAACCCTCCTCCCGCAGCCGGCAAACCGCCTCGTGCAATCCCCGGCTCAATGCCTTCCGGTCCCCAGCCCCCACCAGCGGTTCCCCGTATCGCACCCGCCCCACCACCCGCCCCCGTGCCAGCAGGTTCAAAAAGTGCGGCACAAACGTCATGTCCCGCCAGTACGCGACATCCTCCGCCACGGTCCCCTCATCCACTTCGTACGAAATCCACGCCGGCGTCACCGGCCACCCCCGCGCCGCCGCCGGTTCCAGCAGCGATGACCCGAACGCCAGCACCCGGTCCCCCCCCGTGCTCGTCCCCTCCGGAAACAACGTCACCACCGTGCCCGCCTCCACCATCGGCTCGATCGCCCGGCCAATCGCCGCCACCTGCCCCCGCGCCTCCCGCTTCAGAAACAACGTTCCCCCGCAGCGCGCCAGCGTCCCCAGCCCGGGCCAATACCGCACCTCCGCCTTCGACACAAACACCATCGGCCCCGTCGCCGCCAGCACCGGAATGTCCAGGTAGCCCAGATGATTGCAGACCACCAACCCCCGCCCCGGCACCCGACCCGCATGCTCCATCCGCATCCCCATCGCCGGCAACACCCGCCGGCTGGTCCCGTGCATCCAGGCAGCGCGCCGCGCCGGTTCGTCCCTCCCCTCCACGCGACGCCGCTCCTTCCTTTGCCCCATCACCGCACCCGTCGTAATCCATAGGAACGCCCCCAACCGCCGAAGGACCCGAATCGGATGACGCATCACCGCCCGCACCCCCCCATGCTAGCAACCGCCCCGACAAGGAGCCAAGACACGGCCCGTCACCCCCCCCAGCTCCCGTGCATCCCGAAGTTGTGGGTGAGGAGGCAGCAAATCGGAGGGACGAGCTCCGCGAGTCCTCAATCCAACGCTCCACTCCGTTGCGGCCTCGTGGAACTCGGCCCCCCGAAGCACCGCTTGGCGGAGCTCGCACCTCCCCCCAACTCCGGGATGCACCGCCCCCCGCTCACTTGAGCTGCCACCACTTCCGCAACACCCACTCCACGGCCAGCAACCCCAGGATCGCCAGGTAGTACAACGGCGATGACCAGAGATCCACGCCCCGGCGCGACCGCACCCGGTCCGCCCCGCTCTCCACCACATCGGGCAACCGGTGCAGATCCTCCTCCCGGAAGAACCCCCCCCCGGTCATCTCCGCCAGCTCCCGCAGCAATCCCTCCTGCAACGCCGTCTCTCCCGCCTCGATCCGCCGCTCGTCCACCGTGAAATCCACCGCCGCCGGAGCCTCGTCCCCCAACCGGAGCCGGTACCGCCCTGGCCCCGGCGCCACCAGATCCGCCTGGTAAAGCCCCGCCTGATCCGGCACCGCCCTGAGCACCAGTTCCGAAATCAGCCGGACGTCCTCCCCATCCCGCTCGATCCGCGCCACCACCGAATCCTCGGTCAGCGGCTCGAACGCGCTCGAATACATCCGCGCCGTCACCCCCACCCTCTCCCCCGGCGTCACCGCCGCCCGGTCCAGCGCCAGTTGCGTGCGCCGGCTCCCGCTCACCAGATGCTGAATCGACATCCTCTGCACCACCCGCCCCCAGAAGGCCGTATAGAACGCCTCCCCCTCGTTCCGACGCCACCGCCACACGTTGTCCGTCCCGATGAACATCGTCTGCCCCACCCCATACTGCTGCCGAGCCACCACCGGGGCCGGCGCGCCCGGACCCGACCGTCCCTCGTCGATCAACAGGACCTCCGCTGCCGGCTTGGCCCTCCCCACCGGCGCCACCCAGTACCATGAGGGCAGCGCCGCCCACCGCCGCTCGTTCTCCTCCTCGTCCTCGCTCACCCGGAAGAACCGGCTCGCCCGACCCGCCGCCGTCATCCCCAACATCACCGGCCGCTCATGCAACGCCGTCCCCGCGTGGTCCACCAGCGGCCGGTCAAACTCCACCGGCAGCAACCGCTCGATCGGGGTGTCCCGGTAGGACCACGGACTGAACCGCCGCCCGGCCACCATCAGGAATCCCCCGCCCGTGCGGGACACGAACTCCGCCACCATCTCCAACTGCGATGCCGTGAAGTTCCTCGGATCGACATCCCCGAAGACTACCAGGTCGTATTCGAACAACTCCTCGCGCCGGCTCGGAAACCCGTCGAGGTACGGGGTGTCCGGTCCCCTCGCAATCGCCGGGTCCCCGTCAAACAACACACACTTCAGCGTCACCCGACGGTCCCGCAGCAACAGCGCCTGGAGATATCGAAACTCCCACCGCGGCGACTGGTCGAGCAGCAGCACCCGCACCCGGTCATCCACCACCCGCAGACGCCGCGCCTCCCGGTTGTTCTCGCCCAGAATTTCGTCGGCCCGCACCGGAAGCTCCACCGCCAGTTCGAAATCTCCCACCGACTCAGGCGCCAGCCTCATCGTCAATTCCACCTCGCCCTCCCCGTCGAAGGTCACGTCCCGCTCGTCCACCCGCTCCCCGTCCAACAGGAGCCTCACCGGCGTCGTCTGGCCCGCATACCCCCGACCCAGCACCCGCACCGTCACCGGCACCTCGTCCCGTGCAAACGCCACCTCCGGCGCCCCCAGTTCCACCACCTGCAAATCCCGCGGCGCCGTCGTCCCCACGCCAACCGGGTAGATCCTCACCCCCGCCTCACGCATCCGTTCCGCCAGTTCCCTCGGATCCATCCCGGCATTCCGAATCCCGTCCGTGAACATCACCACCGCGCCCAAGGGCCGTCCCTGCTCCCGTTCCAGCAACTCCCGCAAGGCCGTCCCCAGGGCCGTCTCGCGGCCGTCCGCCCGCAACTGCAACGCCAATCCCTCCCCGGTCACCGCTCCGCGTGGCGTCCCTTGAGTCCCCGCCTCCGGCTCGCCGCCCGCCAGCGGTTCGAGCGCTCCCGAAAAACCCGCCGCCCGCACCTCGAAACCACGCCCCAGGCGCTCGACCAGCGCCAGTTCCCGGTTGGTCAGCGCCGCCCGTACCATTTCCACCCGCGCCGGCCTTCGCTCCTCCCCCGGCGGGATCGACTGCTCCCACCCCCCCCGGGCCGACACCCGCCCGTCCATCATCGCCGCCCGCAACCGGTCCCGCTCCTCCGTCCGCGGATCCTGCAGCGCCATGCTGGCGCTCTGATCCACCAGCAACACCAGCCCCTGCCGCACCAACCCCTCGACGCTCAACACCAGCCCCGGACGCAGCAGCACTCCCGCGATGGCCAGCAATGCCAGGGCCCGCAACCCCGTCAGCACCCGGCGCCGGCCAGGCGTCAGCTCCACATCCCGCCGACGATAGCTCCCCCAGGCCACCGCCCCGGCCACCCCCACCAGCAGCGCAAACCAGCCCCAGCCCACCGCCGGGTGCAGCCCGAACTGCATCCCCACCACCTCGCCCCCGGGTTCCAACCCCGTCCCCGCCCATCGCAAAAACAAATCGTTCATCGCCAGGGCTCCCTCACTTGGAACGGCTGAACCGCTGCGCCAGCCAACTCTCCACACACCCCAACACAAGCACCCCCAGGATCAACGGCCACCAGATCTCCACCCCGACCCGCTCCCGCTCGAACAGCGCACGCAGATCCTGACCCGGCTCCCAGTCGATCACCTGGGCCCGCTTCTCCACCTCCTCACGCTGCTCCGGCGTCCAGTCCGTCAGATCCGATTCCGCCGGATCGGGCCACACCGCGAACTGCGCCAGCACCGTCGGATCCCCGGGCGCCGCCACCCCGTACACCCCCGCCCGAACCGTCTCCTCGAAAACCAGTTGTGCCCCGTCCTCCCCCGCCCCCACCAGCCGCGTCACCCGACGCTCCGGCACCCCCGGAACCGTCACCACCACGTCCCTCCCAGTCCATTCCGGTGCCATCCGCACCCCCATCGCCATCCCCACCCGGCCATTCCGCTGCGCCTCGGCCGTCTCCGCCAGCAACCCCACCGCCCGGTGCAACAACGGCACGAAGGCCGGCCGGACCGCCAGGTCGTTCCACCCCGTCCCCGCCGTGCTCCCAAACCACATCGCCCGTCCCCGGCCCAACCGCCGCTCCACCACCGCCGGAGTCCCGTCCGCCCAGCGCACAATCACCTCCGAGTCCATTCCCGCCCTCCCCGCCTCCGCCAACGGCATCACCCATTCCCAGCCCGCCAGGAATCGCACCCCCGCCAGCGTCCCCGCACCCGCCTCGTTCCACAGGGTCAACACCGGGTGCCGGTAGGGCCCCTGCTCCCAGTGCAACACCCCCTCTTCCGACTCGGGATTGCCCTTCAGCCCCCCCAGCGACGCCGGCAGCAACCCCGTCCGGTCACGAAGCTCCCCGTGATAAAACGCCTCCTGCGCCTGCGGCCCGGCAAACCCGATCAGCGCCCCGCCTTCCCGGACATATCGCGCCAGCGCGTCCACAGCCCCGGACGCCAGCGGCGGCACATCCGAGAGGATCACCGCATCGAAATCCCCCAGCCGCGTGAAGGCCAGTTGCCCCGCCGCCACCACCCGCGGCTGCAGGAAATACTCCGGCGCCACCTCCCGCGGAACCGGCTGCAACGCCTGCCTCAGAAAGAACGCCCCGTTCGACTCCGCATCCCCGTCCACCACCAGGACTCGCACCCGCTCCACCGCACGGACCATCCGCGTCCCCCCATCGTCCGCCGGCATCCGATCCGCCGGCAGCCGCACACTGACCGCATGCCAGCCCGGCGAAGGCAGCCGCGCGAAAAAGGTCAGCCGCCGCGATTCTCCAGGCATCATCTCCTCCGCCAACGCCTCGTCCACCGCGGGCCCCCCGTTCACGTGAAGCGTCGCCCGCACCTGCCGCATCGGTTGCCCCCCGCGGTAGGCCACTTCCGCCTGGAACCGCACCGGCTCACCCGCCGTCGCAAACCCCGCCGACCGGCTGAGTTCCACCACCGACAGGTTCTCCTCCACCGGCGCGCCCACCAGGACCACCCGCAACCGCGTGTCCTGCGCCACCTCCAACAGCGCCGCCTCCACCTCAGGCCACCGACGCCATCCCCAGCCCTGCCGGTCCGTCACCAGCACGATCTCCTTCCGCAAGGCCGTCTGCCCCCCCAATACCTCCAGCGCCCGCAGCAGTCCCACCGCATGGTCCGTCCCCAACTCGCTCACCGTCGCCTCCCGTACCGCCTGCCGGACCCGCGCCAGATCGAACGCCGGTTCCCCCACCGGCTCCTCCAACCGGTCCGCCCCCAGCACCATCGCCACCGTCGATCCCGCCGGATACGCCTCCAGGGCCGCCTCCGCCGCCTCCTTCGCCAGATCGAAGCGCGTCCGGACCCCATCCCCCGCCTGCATGCTCCCCGAACGATCCAACACCAATACCGCCGCCGCCCGGCCCGTCTCCAGAAACGCCGCCGCCGACCGCAACGCCGGCCGGGCCAGCGCCAGCGCCAGCAACAGCACCATCAGGCACCGCAGCGCCAGCAGGATCCAGTCCTCCAGCTCCATCCGGCGCCGGTTCTTCTCGATGCTGGCCCGCAGAAACCGCATCGCCGCCCACGACACCCGGCGAAAACGGCGCCGGTTCAACAGGTGGATCAGGATCGGCACCGCCACCGCGGCGGTCATCGCAAGCAGAACTGGATTCAGAAACGACATCGCGACGTCAATACCCCTGCCGTCGCACCCGGCCGGTCTTCCTCCGGAAGGCCAGGTACCCGCTCAAGGTCTCACGCAGCGGTTCCCCGGTGTTCACCAGCACGTAATGCGACTGGTTCCGCTCGCAACCCTCCCGCAGACGCCCGCAGAACGCCTCGACCTCCCGCCGATAGCTCTTCCGTATCTCCGCCGCCCGCGTCTGCTGCGGTGGCAGCCCCTCCAGCCCCACAAATTCGATGTTCCCCCGAAACGGGAACTCCAGCTCCGCCGGGTCCAGCACGTGAAACACGATCACCTCGTGCCCCACAAACCGCAGATGCTGGATCCCCTCCAGAATCGCCGCCTCCTCGTCGAACAGGTCGCTGATCAACACCACCATCCCCTTCCGCGGCGTCTGCGTCGCCATCTCGTGCAGCACCGGCCCGATCTGCGTCCGTTCGCCCCCGTCGAACGCCGCCAGCTGGCTCATGATCAGATGAATGTTCGCCCGGTTGTTGCTCCGCGGCAGATAGCGCCTCAACGCCGCATCGAACAACCCCACCGCCACCGCATCCCGCTGCAACAAGATCAGGTACGCCAGGCACGCCGCCAGTTGCTTCCCATAATGCAGCTTCGTCACCGCCCCCGACCCGTACCGCATCGATTCGCTCCCATCGAGCAGCACCTGCGCCACGAAGTTCGTCTCCTGCTCGTACTGCTTCACATAATACCGGTCGGTCCGGCCCAGCACCTTCCAGTCCAGATGACGCGGATCGTCCCCCTGCGAATACTCCCGGTGCTGAGCGAACTCCGTGGCAAACCCGAAGTACGGCGACCGGTGTTCCCCCGCCAGATACCCCTCCACCACCTGCCGCGCATGCAAGCCCAGCAACTCCGCATGCGCCAGCGCCTGCGGGTCCAGCAGATCGTCCGGTGGGGTCGAGGCCATCGCGTCGTAAGGCGCCCGTTCCTCCTCACTCCCCAAAGGCCGCCCGCAGATTCTCCCGGCTCTGCGCCGCGATCGCCTCCGCCCCCTCCTCGAAGCGGAACACCTCCACCGACACATAACCCCCGTAGCCCACCTCCCTCAGCACCGAGGCAATCGGCCTGAAATCCACCTCCCCGAACCCCGGCCCCTTCAGATTCGGATCGTTCGCGTGGAAATGCGCGAAGACCCCCGCCGACTCCCGCACAATCTGTTCCAGCGGCGTCGCCTCCGAACTCATCGCCTTCACGTCCAGGATGATCTTCATCGCCGGACTCCCAAACTGCGCCGCGAACCGCCGCGCCTCCGCCGCCGTGTTGATGAAATCCGTCTCCGACGGTGCCAGCGGCTCCATGCAAAGCGTCACCCCGCGATCTTCCCCCTCCCGCACCGCATCCCGAAACACCTCCGTCGCCCATCCCCACGCCTGCTCAGGGCTCACGCCCGGCATCAGACTCCGCTGCTTCGGCGACCCGAACACCAGCACCCGCCCCCCCATCTCCCCGCCCGCCACCACCAGCGCCCGCAGGTACGCCGCCGTCTGCGCCCGCACCCCCGCGTCCGGATGGGTCACATGAAACCCCTCCGTCTGCGCCAGCAACCAGTGCAGTCCCGCCACCTCCAGACCCGCCCGCTCCACCGTCTCCCGAATCCTTCCCCGCTCCGTCGCCGACAAATCCGTGATCCGCGGAGCCAGCGTAAACGGCGCCAGTTCGATCGCGTCATACCCCACCTTCGCCGCATGCGCGCACGCGTCGGCCAGGGACCAATCCCGATAGATCTCGTTGCAGATGGCAAATGGCACTGGCGCCATCATTGCGGCGTCCGCGCCACCCGCAAAGCGCAAAGGCAACCCTTCCCTGAATCCTTGGCGAGCATCGGGGAAATGCGTTTCCGGATGCGTCTTCCAACGATCGATCATCTCCCATTTGGGGCGTCCACGCTTGAGCGTCTCGGGGCCGGCAATGAGAGCAATGCTCTGGGTCATGTCTGTGGCCGACGGAAGCCGGGACATCGACACAAATAGTCGGTCAGGCCCTCTATTGTTGACACTTCCAAATAGTCGGTCAGGCACCCCATTTGTTGACGATTTCAATATTAGGTCAGGCATTTCATTGTTGATGCCTCCAGAACACCCGACCCCGGTTCCAAATAGTCTGTCAGTCACTTAATTGTTGACGCTCAGCGGTCAAAGCAGTGGCCCTCCCGCAGAAAGAATCGAACCCTCCACGCGTTGCCGGTAGCAATGGCGCGGCGATGGCGATGATCCCAGACCATGTCCGTGAACAGATCCGCGCCGCCAATGACATCGTGGAGGTTATCGGCGCGTACGTGCCCCTCCGCCGATCGGGCACCAATTACGTCGCCCTCTGCCCCTTCCACAAGGAGAAGACCCCCAGCTTCCACGTCAGCCCCGGCCGCCAGGCCTTCCACTGCTTCGGCTGCCACAAGGGCGGCGATGTCTTCCGATTCCTCCAGGAACACGAGGGCCTTACCTACGTCGAGGCCGCCCGGCGCCTCGCCGAACGCTCCGGCATCCGCATCGAGTTCGACGAGTCCCCCGGCCAGCGCGATGCGCAACGCCTCCGCGACCGGCTTCTCGATCTCCATGAGCAGATCACCCAGCGCTGGCAGCAGGCCCTCGGCAACGATGCCGCCGGTGAACCCGCCCGCGAATACCTCGCCCAACGCGGCGTCACTGCGGAATCCATACGCCTCTTCCGCCTCGGTTATGCCCCCGACGCCTGGGACGACACCCTCCGCTGGGCCCGGTCCAGGAACTGGGATACCCCCCTGCTCGAACAGGGCGGCCTCGTCCTGCCCCGCGACCCCAACGACCCGTCCCGCGGCCATTACGATCGCTTCCGCGGACGCCTCGTCTTTCCCATCGCCGACGAACAGGGTCGCATCATCGGCTTCAGCGCCCGCACCCTGAAACCCGAGGAAAAGACCGCCAAGTACATCAACTCCCCCGAAACCCCGATCTTTTCCAAGAGCCGCGTCCTCTACGGCCTCGACAAATCCAAACGCGCCATCCTCGACGCCGGCTCGGTCATCCTCTGCGAAGGCCAGCTCGATCTCATCGCCTGCTTCGCCGCCGGCGTCCGCCATGTCGTCGCCCCCCAGGGAACCGCACTGACCGGAGAGCACCTCCGCGTCCTCCGCCGCTACGCCAAGGAAATCATCCTCTGCTTCGATTCCGATGCCGCCGGACAAAAGGCCATCGCCCGTGCCCTCGATGAACTGCTCGCCAGCGGCCTCACCCTCCGCGTCATCGCCATCCCCGCCCCCCACGATCCCGACAGCTACATCAAGGCCCACGGCCCCGAGGCCTTCCGCCAGCTCGCCGCCAACGCCCGCGATTTCTTCGAGTTCTACCTCGATCACCTGACCACCCGGCACGACGTCCGCACCGACCGCGGACGCCTTGGCCTCCTCGAAGCCATGGCCACCGCGCTTCGCAAGGCCGGCAACGAGGTCCTCCTCGATCGCTACGCCCAACGAACCGCCATGGTCCTCGCCGCTTCCGGTGGCGTCCCGCTGTCCCCCGATGCCGTCCGTGCCGAATTCCATCGCCGCCTGCGCCGCCCCGAACGCCCCGCCCCCACCCCTCGCGAACCCGATCCCGACCCCGACGCTTCTTCCCGGTCAGAACCCGACGCCGACCCGCGTCAGGGCATCCCCGACGAGGAGTTTCTCCTCCTCAAAATGGCCCTCACCATGGATGTCGTCGTCGGCTGGCTCGGCCTCCACGTCGATCCCGAATGGATCCTCCACCCCCAGGTCCGAAGAATCTTCGCCGCCCTGATCGAGTCCCATGCCTCCGGCAACTGGGCCGGCGCCCATGCCTTCCTCGATGGTCTCGACGACGAACCCTGCCGCCGCCTCGGCATCGTCGCCCTGGTCCGCCCCCTCAGCGAAAACCTCGATGGCACCCGCTTCGCCCGGAAGGACATCACCTTCGACCCGGACCGCCACCCGCAGGACCTCGCCCTCAGCCTCCGAAACAGGTGGATCGACCGCGAAATCGCCCGCCTGACCCTCACCGTGGCCCGCCCCGACCTCGATGATTCCAACCGCCTCGCCGGCATGCAGCGTCTCCAGGAACTCCGCCGCTCCCGCCGCGAACCCCTCGTCGCCCGCATCTGACCTTCCTCAGCGCAACGACCCCAGCACACGCTCGGCGTCGTCCCGCCCGCGAAACGCTGTCCCGTCCGCCAGTGCCTGTTCCAGCGCTTCAATCGCCCCAACCCGATCCCCCGCCTTCCACCGCGCCAGCCCCAGATGATACCGATGCACCGGTCGGACATCCGCCAGTCCGGCCGCCCGTTCCAACGTCTGTCGCGCCTCCGCATACCGCCCCAGCCGAAATTGAATCCATCCGTGCGTATCCAGAACCGTCGCGCTCCCGGGTGCCAGCGACACCGCTTCCCCCGCCGGTCCCAGCGCCTCCTCCATACGCCCGGCCGCGGCCAGGGCGGAGGCCAGGTTGTTCAACGCCGCCACGTGCCTCGGTTGCCGCTCCAGAATCCACCGGTACTCCCGGATCGCGCCTTCAAGCTCCCCCTGCTCCTCCAGCAACCCGCCCAGGAAGAACCGGTCGTCCACGCTCTCCGGCGCCATCTCCACCACCCGCCGCGCCCAGCGAACCGCTTCCGTCCGGTCACCCAGCCGCAGATAGGCGCCGGCCAGTGCCTTGCCCACCCGCGGATCCCCGGGCGACAATCGTTCCGCCTCCAGCAGCGCGTCGCGGCATCGATCATACCGCTGGATGAATCCATAGAGCAGCCCCTGCCGCAGCCGGAGCAGGCCGCTCCTCGGAAAGGCCCGGCAACCCGCTTCGATCGCCTCCTCCGCCAGCCCGATCTCGCCCCGCACCTGATGCAGCAACGCCAGTCGATCGTAGGTCCCCGGCACGGCGCTGCCATCCGTCACCATCGCCCGGTAGATCGCGATCGCCTCCTCCTGCCGATCCTGGGCCAGCCATACCTCGGCCAGGCGATGGCGGACGCCCACCGGCCGGGCCGAAGTCTCGATCGCCTTCGTCAGGTCGGCCATCGCCTGGTTGGTCTGCCCCATCGAAAGCCGGATCTCCGCGCGCTGCACGTAGGCGTCCCCCAGTTCCGGCTGCCGCCGGATCAGCCCCTCCACGGTCTCCAGCGCCCGCCGCCATTCGCCGGAACGCTGGTGGGCCATCGACAATGCCAGTTCCGACACCGCGGTTCCGGGTTCAACCTCGCGCATCCGCTCGAACGCCGCGATCGCCTCGGCGTTCCGACCCATGGCGAGATAGGCGGTTCCAAGCACCAGGTGGGCCGTGGCGCTCGGATACCCGGCCGGCACCACCGGCGCCAGCAGCGCCACCGCGCGGTCGTAGGCCCGGACCTGGTTGTAGAGCCGCCCCAGATTGACCTTGATCCCCACGTAATCCGCCGGCGTGCCCACCAGCCCCCGCTCAAAGTGCCGGATCGCCCCCGCCACATCCCCATCCTGTTCGAGCAGCAGACCCAACCGCTGGTGCGCCCGCCGATCCGATGGGTTGACCTCCAAGGCCCGAATGTAGGCCGCTCGCGCCGCCTCCCCATCCTGACGACTGAGTTGCACGTCCCCGATCTTGGTCCACGCCGTGCCCTGCCTCGCATCGATCTCGACGGCCCGCTGAAACCACCGCAGCGCATCGTCCAGCTCCCCCCGCTTGGCCAGGGCCACCCCGACCAACTCCGCCGCCGGTGCCGACCTCGGGTCCGCCGATGCCGCCCGCCGTGCGGCGCTCAACGCCCCGTCGAAATCCCCCTGCTGCACCCGCGCATACGCCTCCCGCAACGCCGCCGTCGCCAGCTCCGCAATGATCTCCGGCAGGGCCGACGGTTCCGCCACTTCGGCACTCAATGGCTCACGCAGCAGGTCCATCTCCGCCGCCCGCGCCGCCACGCCCACACCCCCGGGCAGGCAGGCCGGCAAACAGGTCAGGATCGATAGGCAGATCACCGCAGGGATCGAAGTCGGTTTCATGGTGGATCAAAAGGTCGCGCGCCCGCACTCGGAGGCTCCGGTTGGCATCGGCAGATGGTGCGGTTTCCTGATTCAAGTTGACGTCGAAGGGTTCCTCGATTCCCCACCCGGCATCCATGCCGCGGAAGTCGGGTCGCATACGGATTCATCCCGTGCCCGGGCCACCCCTCCCTCGGCGCCCCGTTCGGACAGTCATCGCTGTCCGGAACGTCCCCGAGAAAAGCAAAAGGGACAGGGCCGCACAACCCCTGTCCCTCGCTCGAATGGACTCCCATGGACCCCGATGGAGTCTCGGGCAATCCCGGATTACTTCGCCCGGCGCAGCAGCCCGAACAGCACCGCCGCCATGCCCAGCAGCGGCAGGGTCATCCCGCCCTCGGGAACCGGGGTGCCGTTGAACACCCGGATCCGATCCGACTCCGTCGCCACGCGTCCGCCATCCACCAGGCCGTACACGTTGAAGCTGTAGTCGCCCGGCGCGACCCCGGTGAAGGTCAGATCGAACTCGAAGGTTCGGGTCTCCTCACGATCGTAGTCCCCGACATACGAACCGGGCACGATCGACGCCAGCAACCCGGCGGGCACCTCGGAAAGGTCCAGGGTCACCGTGTTGTACGTGGCAAATGCCGCTTCGATGGCATCCGCAATCACGGCGACAATCGCCGCGTTGTTGGGCCCCGTGTACTTGTGTCCGCCGGTCGCCGCCGTGATGCGGGTCGCCTGACCCGTCGCGTCCAGCCCGGACCCGGCCGAGCCGACATCGATCGCCTCGACCTGGATGCTGGCAGCCTGCAGTGCCGCGATGGTGGCCGCCTCCGTGGGCCCGGGATGGGCCACGGAATCATGCCCATACGCATCCCCGAACCAGACCACCAGGCGCTTGGATCCATCCCGCCATCCGGTCGCAGGATCTTCAGCCAGGGTCTTCAACGCATGCAGGTTGCTCTCCGGCCAGTCGTTCCCGCCCGAGGCACCCCACATGTTGATGCCAGCCTGGGCGGAAGCCTGATTGGCCGTCATGGGCGTGTTCAGGCGGTACGGAAAGTCGCCGGGGCTGCCATATGGGCTGATGGCAAAATCCTTGTACTCGCCCACCGCGAACTGCACGTCGCCCAGGCCCGAAATCGAAGCCAGCAGCGCTCCCGCCGAGGCCTTCACCCCGTTGATCGCACCGCCCATGCTCCCTGTCGTGTCCGCCAGGAAGTACACATCAACCTTCGAGGTGGTGGGCCGTCCTTCATCCACCGTGACGGTCTTCCGCACGGTGACCGATTCGCCGACGTTCAGGTCGGCGGTGAACACGGACGGGGAGATCGAGTCGGCGAGAACCGCCGTCCCGAGCATCCCCAATCCGCCCGTTACAAGCATCAGTTTGGATAGGTATTTCATTGCACTAGCCTTGGTTCAGATGGGTGGAGTTGAATTCCGCGCTTCTGTGGACCAAGCCCGGGCAAGCACAATCAATGCCAAAAGGCCAAAACTAACCCGAAACCGCATCCCAACCCTCTCCCAGCAAACACCTTATAAACTCGGTGGATCTACCAATCCCCCCAAGGTCCTAAGCCAAGGGTTGTAATGAAATCTGACGTAGTCAATTCACCTAACCCATTGATCCACTTCTCCATCCTCCTCAACTCAAGGATCTTATGAATCCAGAACAGCCACCCGGAAAAGTGTCAAGATTTCCGACACCCGTCGTGTAACGATCCCCAACAGCGCCTCCCCATGGGATTGCCAGGCCTCCAAACCATCACCGCCCACGCCCCTCGTTCTCTTAGTCCCGGAAGTTCGTGAAACTCAATTCGACCGGAAAATCCCCCGCCCGCACCGCCGCCATCACCGCCTGCAAATCGTCCCGGCTCTTGCCGGTGACCCGCAACGCCTCCCCCTGAATCTGCACCGTCACCTTCCGCCCCAGACCCCGCACAAACCCGCTCACCTCCTTCGCCACCGGTGCCTCGATCCCCTGCTTGATCCGCAGGGTCTGGCGCGCATGCCCCAGCGGCGAGATCTCTGGGTCCTGACGATCCACGTTCTTCAGGCTGATGGATCGCTTGGCCATCTTCCCGATCACAATCTCCTCCAACGCCTTGATCTTGAACGCATCCTGGGCGCTCAACCGAATCTCGTTCTTCTCCAGGACGATCTCCGCCGGGCTGCCCTTGAAGTCGAACCGGTTCAACAACTCCTTCTTCGCCTGGTTCACCGCATTCTCGATCTCCATCGAGTTCACTTCCGAAACAATGTCGAAACTCGGCATGCGCCCGACTTTATCCACCCCTCCCCACCTGGCGATGGCAAAGGGTGGACACCCCGCCCCCAAGCGTTCGGTGTCCCGGCTTCAGCCGGCCCCCCGAACTCCGCCCCCCATTACCGCCCGATCGTCCGGAAGAACCCCTCCCTCAACTCGCCGGCCGCCGGCAGCAACACCGAACCCGTCCCGCTGGCATCGGTCGTCAGCGTCTCCGCCACATCCGTCCATGTCCCGAAGGTCGCATCCGTCCGCTGAATCCCATACGTCCGGTTGGCATCCCCCCCCGTGGCCGTCAACCGAAAGCCTCCCCCTGCGTCGCGCGCCAGCACCAACGTGGGCTGCTCTCCCGTGGGCGGCGGCGGGGGTGGCGGTCCAGCGGCCGACACCGCCCGAAAAACCTCCAACGGCCGACCCGCCACGACACTCACCGCGACCACCACATTCGACTGCCCGGCCGGCACTGTGACTTCGCGAACGGTCGCCCACGCCACGTAGTTGCTGCTGGACTCGATCGTGTACGTGGCACCGGGGGTTCCGGTCAACGTCAGTGCCAACTCCCCCGCGCCCGTCGCCGCCAGCACCAGTTGCGCCGCTTCGCCCCCGGAAGGATCTCCTCCCCCCAGCGCAATCGCCCGCAGGAAGCGCGGTCCTCCGTCCGCCGCCAGCGGCAGCGTGACTTCCACGCTCCCGCCCGCCGGAACAACCACGGTCGTCTCGTCCGTCCAGGCCGTGAAGTCGGGCGACGACTGCACCAGGTAGCTCGTTCCAGGCCCGCCCGTCAGGGTCAGCACCAGACTGCCATCCACGACCCTCACACCACCCAGGCTGGCCGGCGGACCTCCGCCCGATCCCGTCGTCCGCACCGTGAACCTCGTGGTCCGCGTCTGGAATCCCCGCTCCACCAGCAGTGAACTTTCGTCCTGAGCGGCCAGCACGGAGCCCCCGAACGTCAGGTGCCCCGTGTAGGTCGTCCCCGCCGCCAGGCGCCCGGCCGGAATCTCCACCGAGGTGGCCCCCGGAACGATGGGCGTCTCGCCTCCGCAATCCGTCGCCGCCGACCACACCGTGTTCCCCGCCCCATCCGTCAACGCCACCGCCACGCGATCCGCAGCCCCCGATCCGGCCCAGGGCACCCAATTCAACGCAAACGCCCCTCCCGCGGGAATGGCCTGAGCCGCCGCCAGATTGGCCACCTGCGGCACCGGCGGGGTGTTCGAGGCGATGAGAAACGGAAAAAAGCCGATGAACGGGTCTGCGCCCGGAAAGATCACCTGAAACCGCGTGATCCACGATCCCGCCCGGAGCGCCTCCTCCACGGCCGGCTCCGATTCGTACGTGGCGTTCCACTCCGACATCCCGCCCGGTCGCGCCGTCAACGGCGCCTGAAACCCGCCCGGCCCGCTCACCACCACGTTCGATACGGCGAACGCCGAGGGAGATAAAAGTTCCAGACTCGCAAAGCCCGCCCCGCTGGCCGCCGGAACCGGCGCGGTGTCGCCGCTCTGCTGATACAACCCTCCCCTGACCCACACGAACGTTCCGTACCCGCTCGGGATCGAGGACGTGAAGCAGGGCGAAACCCCGGGGGGCAGACCTGCCCCATGCGCCGCCCCGTGCGACAACCCGGCCGCGGCGGCCGCCAGCACCCCGGCCACCCACCCCGGAAACGCCCGACTCCAAACCCGGCTCCAGCACCAATCCGAAATCCTCTTCGTACCCATGGCGGCGTCGCGTGTGTTCCCCCCCAAAGGAAGGGGTGCGTCGGTGAATGGCAAGAACCGATTGCGGCGCAGGCGGCTGTGCGGAGCTTCCGGGCGTGGCATGCCCCGCTAGATACGCATACGCCGCCCCAATGCGCAATCCATCGCTCCCATCCCGGCGCATCCCCGGGTTGTCGAGGAGTGATCGGGGTCAGATCTGTGAATTTGACAAATCAGGCCCGGGATCGGGCGGGCGAGGAGAATGTCAAATTCAGAGATCTGACCCCGGGGCAGAGTTGGGGTCAAACCTGCACATTCGACACTTTGGATCGAGCCGGGGCGGTGGCATCGGAACGGCAATCGTCGATGTGCGATGTCGCGCGGCCTTTTCCCGATCGTCCCTCCTTCACAATTTCAAGAGTGCCGTTTCCCCGCCCGGGACCAGCGAAGCGTCGATGCCGGCGTCGAAAGTCGCAAAGCGCCCTCCGTGTTTGACGGCAAGGCCGAGGAGGTAGAGGTCGGTCAGCGACATGGATCCCCGTAGCGACGGAAACCGGGGCAGGTCGAGGAGGGTGGCGTCGTCCGGTAGGAATCGGTGGCCCGGGGCAGCGCAGTATTGGGCGAGGAGCGTCCGGGCCAGATCCGGGGTGCCCGGCCCGTTCCGGTAGCCCGGACGACCGAAGATGCGGATGAAGGCGTTCTCGACGATCGGGCAGGTTGCCCACCCGGTTCTCTGCGCGATGGGGAAAAAGCGCACCGCTGCCGCGTGATGGGCGTGGGTGGTATCGATCAGGGCGATCAGCACGTTGGCGTCGAGAAGGTAGATCATTG